>JAFVCL010000025.1 GCA_017479285.1 Lachnospiraceae bacterium | reverse complement strand
TATGAACAAAGTAATTCTTATGGGTAGACTTACCCGCGACCCCGAGGTTCGAGTATCAAACGGCGAGAAGCAGACCACGATCGGAAGATTTTCAATCGCTGTTGATCGCAGATTCAAGAGAGAGGGACAGCCCGATGCTGACTTTTTCAATTGCACGACATTCGGTAAGCAGGCTGAGTTCGTCGAGAGATATCTTCACAAGGGAACCAAGGTCGTTGTTGTCGGAAGTATCCAGAATGATAACTATACCAACAAGGACGGTCAGCAGGTTTACAGTGTGCAGGTAATGGTCGACGAGGTGGAATTTGCCGAGAGCAAGAATGCTTCGGAGAGTAACTCCGGAAGCAGCTACCAGCCTTCACAGCCTTCCGGTGGAAATGCAAATGAATTCATCAATGTCCCGGATGGAGTCGTAGAAGATTTACCGTTTAATTAAGTGTTGATTTCAGGAGGATTTATATTATGGCATTCACAAAGACCGAGCGTCCAGATGGCCCCGTAAAGAGAAAGACCGGCATCCGCAGACGCAAGAAGGTTTGCATTTTCTGTGGCAAGGACAATGTTATTGATTACAAGGATGCAGCAAAGCTTAAGAAGTTTGTTTCCGAGAGAGGAAAGATTCTTCCCCGCCGCATTACCGGTAACTGCGCTAAGCATCAGAGAGAGCTTACCGTTGCTATAAAGAGAGCGCGTCAGCTTGCTATTATGCCTTATGTTCAGGATTGATCCGCAGGCAAAAAGATTTTTCAGGAGAGCACCCGAGATTATCGGGTGCTTTTTTTCGTACCGGTTTTACACCGTTTCGGGCTGATAGACTAAACGGAGATAATGTGGTAGAATATACATCAAACGAGCCTTTGGGACGGTCGGGATCTGACCGGTAAAAGAGGATTATCTATGAAGACTAAAATGAGGATTAAGGGAAGGCTTCGCACCTACCTTAGATTTACTATTTATCTCGGAATACTGCTTGTCATTATTGATATAGCGGCGTTTTTTATCAATAAGACAGCCGGATGGATGCTGGCAGTATTTACGCTTGTTTATCTGACGGTTACGCTGATCCTGTATTTCTATAACAAGCCTCTCATAATGAATGAGCTGGTAAGCTTTGCTACAGAGTACGGGCAGATCCAGCGCAAGCTTCTCCGGGAATTCGATCTTCCCTATGCCCTGCTTGACGAGGACGGGAAGGTCATGTGGACGAACAAGGCATTTGAAGATACGGTTCACCAGCCGAAGGGTTATTCCAAGAATATCGCGACTCTTTTTCCAACGATAACTGCGGACAGGCTTCCCGGAGAAACCGCGATCGAGGAGGCGGAGTTTGGTATAGAGTATGAAGGCAGGGATTACACCGCCAAGCTTCGCCGCATCCCGCTAAAGGAAATGGCACAGCACAGCGATATAATTGACGCAAAGGGGTATAACGGATATCTGATAGCTTTCTTCCTCTTTGACGAGACCGCGCTTCATATCGCGCTGCAGGAGCTGGATGACCAGTCCCTATGTGTCGGCATGATCTACCTTGATAACTACGATGAGGCGCTTGAGAGTGTCGAGGAGGTCCGCCAGTCGCTGCTTGTGGCGCTTATCGACCGTAAGGTCAACAAGTATGTATCAAGCATTGATGGCATCTGCCGGAAGATGGAGAAGGATAAGTTCCTCGTTATTTTGCGGAAGAAGGCTGTAACGACGCTGCAGGAGTCGCATTTCGAGCTCCTTGAGGATATAAAGACCGTAAACATAGGTAATGAGATGGCTGTCACCATAAGTATCGGTCTTGGAGTGGACGGTCTTACCTACGCCCAGAATTACGAGTTCGCGAGAAACGCTATCGATCTTGCCCTCGGAAGAGGCGGAGACCAGGCGGTTATAAAGACTCCGGAGGCGGTTACATACTACGGTGGAAAGAGCCAGCAGATAGAAAAAAATACGAGAGTAAAGGCGAGGGTCAAGGCACACGCCCTTCGCGAGATAATGACCGCCAAGGAAGTTGTCCTTGTCATGGGACATTCAAGACCGGATGCGGATGCCTTCGGATCGGCGGTCGGTATATACTGCATGGCGAGAGTGCTTGACCGCAAGGCATATATCGTCCTTGACGGAATGACGAACGATATACAGCCGCTTGTGGAATGTTTTAAGAATGTTTCCGGTAATGAGGACGCGATAATAAGCAGACAGACCGCGATGGAGCTTGCAGGAAACAATGCGGTGCTTGTGGTTGTGGATGTGAATAAGCCGTCGCTTACCGAGTGTCCCGATCTTTTGCACCTTGTAAAATCGGTCGTTGTGCTTGACCATCACAGGGCGGGCAACGAGGTTATAGAGAACGCCACCCTTTCCTATGTGGAGCCGTATGCTTCATCAGCCTGCGAGATGATCTCGGAGATTTTGCAGTATGTACAGGACAATATAAAGATACATATCGAGGAAGCGGATTGTATGTATTCCGGAATAATGGTGGATACAAACAACTTCCTTACAAAGACCGGTGTGCGTACTTTTGAGGCGGCCGCGTTCCTGCGCCGCCTGGGGGCGGATGTTACGAGGGTAAGAAAGATGTTCCGCGCGGATGCGGGGGAGTACAAGGCAAAGGCGGATGCGGCCAGCCAGGCGGATATATACCGGGGTTCCTACGCTATTTCCGTCTGTACGGCGGATGATGTTCCGAGCCCTACGGTCATAGGAGCGCAGGCTGCAAATGAGCTGCTCAACATAAGGGGGGTTAAGGCAAGTTTTGTGCTTACAGATTACCAGAGCAAGATATATGTAAGTGCCCGGTCCATTGATGAGGTAAATGTCCAGCTAATCATGGAGAGAATGGGGGGCGGAGGACATATGAATGTCGCAGCGTGCCAGATAGAGGGAGTCGGTATCGACGAGGCTATCGGCGAGCTTAAAAAGACTATTGACGAAATGATAGAGAGCGGGGAATTGTAATAATAACCGGCGGTGGGAAGAAAATTTGGACAGCCGGAGTAAGAAGGGAGTTTCAGAAATGAAGATCATTTTATTACAGGATGAAAAAAAGCTCGGGAAAAAGGGTGATATTATCGAGGCAAGCGACGGATACGCGAGAAATTATATATTACCGAAAAAGATCGGTGTAGAAGCTACTTCGGCCAATATCAACGACCTTAAGCTTAAAAAGGCAAATGATGCAAAGGTGGCGCAGGAGCAGCTTGATGCGGCAAAGGCGCTGGCTGAGGAGCTTGATAAGAAGTCCGTTACGGTAAGGATAAAAGCAGGAAACGGCGGAAGAGCCTTCGGCGCGGTATCAAGCAAGGAAATCGCAGCCGCTGCAAAGGAGCAGCTCGGACTTGATATTGACAAGAAAAAGATAATTCTGCCCGAGGCACTTAAGAACTTCGGATCTTATGATATTTCGATAAAGCTTCATCCCCAGGTTGTGGGAAAGCTTAATGTAAAGGTTGCAGAGGAATAGTATGCCGGCTGAAGAAAATGTCATAAAAAGAATACTTCCTCACAGCGAGGATGCGGAGACTTCGGTTATCGGTTCCATACTGATTGACTCGGACGCGGCAAATGTTGCTGCCGAGATAATAACCGGTGAGGATTTCTACAATAAGAATTTCGGTATAATCTATGATACGATGATCGAGATGAACGAGAGCGGGGTTCCGATCGATCCCGTGGTTTTGCAGAGCAGGCTGAGTGAGAAAAAGCTTCCCGAGCAGTTTTCGAGCGTACAGTTTATCGGAGGACTTATAAGCTCGGTGCCAACCTCGGCAAATATTAAAACCTATGCCGAAATCGTTGCAGAGAAGTCGCTTCTTCGCAAGATAATAAAGTCGAATGAGGAAATTGCGGGAAGGTGCTACCGCGACGAAGAGGATGTGGGAGATATTTTAAACGACAGCGAGAAGGCGGTCTTTAACCTCGCACAGCACAGAAATGTCGGGGATATCGTCCCGATAAAAAGGATTGTCTCCAACGCTCTTAGTAAGATCGAGGCGGCATATTACAACAAGGGTATCGTAACAGGCGTAGCTACGGGGTTTATCGATCTTGACTATAAGACCGCCGGAATGCAGCCTTCGGATCTCGTACTTATCGCGGCAAGACCTTCAATGGGAAAGACCGCATTTGTCTTAAATATCGCGCAGCATATGGCTATCAAGAACAACAGGCATGTGGCGATATTCAGCCTTGAGATGAGCAAGGAGCAGCTTATCAATCGTATGTTCAGTCTGCAGTCAGCGGTTGACGCGCAAAAGCTCCGTACCGGAAGACTTACGCTTGAGGACTGGAACAAGCTTACCGACAGCGCAAACGAGATCGGGAAGAGCAATCTTATCATAGACGATACGCCCTCCATCTCTATCGGACAGCTCCGCTCAAAGTGCAGGAAGATGAAGCTCTCCCAGGGACTTGATGTTGTTATAATCGACTATCTGCAGCTTATGACGGGCAGCGGAAAGTTTTCCGATTCGAAGAACCAGGAGGTCTCGGAGATATCCCGTGCGCTTAAGGCGCTGGCGAGAGAGCTGCAGGTTCCGGTCATCGCGCTTTCACAGCTCTCCCGTAAGGTTGAGGGAAGGGACGATAAGAGACCCATGCTTTCCGACCTTCGTGAGTCCGGGGCCATCGAGCAGGACGCGGATGTTGTAATGTTTATCTATCGCGAGTTTTATTATACAAAGGATACCGAAAAGGAGAATCTTGCGGAGATAATAATAGCAAAGCAGAGAAACGGACCGGTGGGAACTGTAGAACTTGCCTGGCTCCCGGAGCTTACAAGATTCGCAAACCTCGAGCATCGTAAGAAAGAGGAAGAGGGCTGATAAAGTTTTTTGAAATTTTTTTTAAAAAATTGATGACATTATGTGATTTTAGTGTTATTATGAACAAGTCGCGCGCGCAGTGCTTGTAAAGTGTGCGATAAATATAAGGAGAATTCCGGAAAGGAGAAAGTCATGAGCACAGTTGTATTAAACGCATTTGTTTCAGGCAGAAATAAAGTAGATATCGTTTCTTGTATGACAGGCGGAAGTCTATGCAGCTGTGGGTGCGGTTGACTTCTCTTCTCGGTTTGTATTATTGATCTTTAGCCGGCTGTCTTATACAGGACAGCCGGTTTTTACTTTGCAGGAAAGATATTTTTGGAGGGAGTTATGGAAGGAAAAAGGTTTAAAAGGCAGAGCAGCCTGATATTTTATTTTTTAAAGGGAAGCAAAAGGTTTTTCGTTGCAAGCATGCTCTTTGGAGCTTTTGTGGCAATACTTGACCTTGTAAATCCCAGAATAATCGCGTATACGGTGGATGCCGTAATTGGCGAGGAAGAGGTGGGACTTCCCGTTTTTCTACAAAAGCTTGCGGATACAGCCGGTGGAGCGGCGTACTTTAGAACCCATCTGCATGTCATAGCATTTGTTATTGCAGGGGTGGCGCTCCTTGCGGTGCTTTGCAGATATGCATTCCGTATGTTTAATGCGCGGGGGGAAGAGAAGCTTGTCCGCAATATGAGAGATACACTGTATGACCATATAATACATCTTCCGGTAAGCTGGCATAACGAGAACCAGACCGGAGATATCATCCAGCGGTGTACCTCGGATGTGGATACAGTAAGGCGGTTTCTCGCGGAGCAGCTTACAAATCTTGTCAGGGTAGTAATACTTATCGTTCTTTCGATAGTATTCATGCTGAGCATTAATCCAAGGCTTGCGATGATCGCAATCTCGCTTGTTCCGGTTATCATTTTATATTCGCTGTTTTTCCATAACAGTATCGGGAAATCCTTTCAGAAGGTGGACGATATGGAGGGAAGACTCTCGGCAATGGCACAGGAAAACCTCACCGGAGTACGGGTTGTCCGCGCGTTCGGAAGGGAGAGCTATGAGCGGGAGCGTTTTGGAAAAGCAAATGAAAAGTATGTCGGGATGTGGGTTAAGCTTATGCAGCTGTTGTCCATATTCTGGGCGACCGGAGATCTTGTAAGCGGAGCGCAGGTCATGCTGGTTATCGCTTTCGGTGTGACTTTCTGTGTAAAAGGAAGCCTGACCACAGGTGAGCTGATAGCTTTTATTTCATACAATGCAATGCTTACATGGCCGGTAAGGTCGCTTGGAAGAGTAATCTCGGAGATGAGTAAAGCAGGCATTTCTATCGAGCGTATCCGTTATATCATGAACTCGGAGGAGGAGAAGAACCCGGAGAACGCTGTGGAAACCGATATGGCGGGAGATATCGCATTTGAGCATGTAAGCTTTTCATATCCGTTAAAGGAAGCCGAAGGTTCAAACGGCGTGGAGCCGGAGGATAAGGGTGCGGATTCGGAAAAGCTTGTAAGGGTTCTTGATGATGTGACCTTTAAGATCCCTGCAGGGGAAACGGTCGGTATCCTTGGAGGAACAGGCTCGGGAAAATCCACACTTATGCAGCTTCTTGACAGACTCCTCGAGATAGACGAGGAAAAAGGCTGTGGAGGAAGAATAACCATTGGTGATACTGATATTAAGAATGTAAACAGAAAATATCTCCGTGAGCATATCGGAATGGTTTTGCAGGAGCCCTATCTTTTCTCCGGAACAATAGCCGAGAATATTGCGATAACCGATGGTGATGAAAAGAAAGATATCGATATGGAGAATGTAAAGGCGGCTGCGAAGGTTGCGGCGCTTGATGAGGCGATAGAGAAATTCACCAAGGGCTATGAGACTTATGTCGGCGAGAGAGGTGTGACTCTTTCCGGCGGACAAAAGCAGCGGACTGCGATTGCCCAGATGCTCCTTCGAAAGCCTCCGATAATGATCTTTGACGATTCGCTCTCGGCGGTGGATGCTGAAACCGATGCGAAGATAAGGAGCGCGCTTAAGGAAAAGTCCAAGGATACGACCACGATCCTTATTGCCCACAGAATTTCTACGCTTATGCACGCGGACAAGATCATTGTTCTCGACCACGGCCGTGTGGTGCAACAGGGAACCCACGATGAGCCTATCGCGCGGGATGGTCTGTATCGCAGGATATTTGAGTTGCAGCAGCCGGCATAATGCCAGTCGTAATATTGTTATATTTTTTTAGCGGTAAAAAGCCGCAGATAAGAGGGAGTATGGAAGAAATGAACAAAGAGGAGGAAAGGACGAGGCTGCCGTTTTTCGGTATACCGACGCTTGCCACTTTCCTAAAAAAATACAGAGTAAGGATAATCGTGATGGTGTTTCTCGGCACAGTCAGCAGCGCCATCGATTCGGTTTTCCCTCTTTTTAACAAGCATGTGATAAATGTAAATGTCGCGCAAAAGACGCTTAAGGGTCTCGGTTATGTGGTGCTTTTCTATATGCTGCTTCTCACCTTTAAAGTGGTTATAGATTACATTACGACCTTCCTCTGCAGCAGGCTTGAGCTATGGGTGAACAGGGATCTTAGAAACGCATCCTTTAACCACCTTCAGACACTTTCATTTTCATATTTTAACCAGAATAATGTGGGTTATATCCACGCGAGAGTGATGAGCGATTCGGGAAAGATCGGTGAACTCGTAAGCTGGTATCTTATGGAATTTATCTGGAACTTTGCGTATATCGCGGGCGTTATCGTGGTAATGTTTATTACGAACTGGAAGCTTGCGCTTCTTGTGGTTGCGCTTATACCGGTCGCTGTACTTATCATTATTCTTTTTGAAAAAAAGCTGACGGTATTAAACCGGAAGGTCAGGGAACTTAACTCGACGATTACCGGAGACTTCAACGAGGGGATCACAGGTGTACGCCAGATAAAGACTCTTGCTGCCGAGGAAAGGATGAACAGAGAGTTTAGAAAGGATACCGAGAAGATGCGAAAGGCCTCGATCAAGACCGCACATCACTCGGCAATGTTCTCTTCGCTTGTTACGATGATGGGTTCTGTCGCGCTTGCGCTCGTGCTCTGGAGAGGCGGATATATGACCGTGGACGGGGTAATGCTCATCGGAACGCTATCGGTGTTTATGAGCTATGCCCTCGGAATAATGGATCCTATCCAGACGATCATAAACGATTTTGCGGGACTTATACAGATACAGGTAAATATTGAGCGTGTGCATAAGCTGCTTACGACCGAGTCGGATGTGGCTGATTCTCCCGAGGTTATAGAAAAGTACGGTGATACCTTCGAGCCCAAGAGGGAAAACTGGGAGGAACTTGACGGAGAGATCGAGTTTAAGGATGTATCCTTTAAGTATCCGGACGGCGACGAGATGGTCCTCGAGCACTTTAATCTCAAGGTTCCGCAGGGCTCCAGCGTTGCAATCGTAGGAGAGACCGGCGCGGGTAAATCAACACTGGTAAACCTTGTGTGCCGCTTCTTTGAGCCCACATACGGGCAGGTACTTATTGACGGACGGGACGCGAGGGAGAGATCCCAGCTCTGGCTCCACAGCCATATAGGTTATGTGCTGCAGACACCACACCTTTTCACCGGGACAATCCGTGAGAATCTCTGTTACGGCAAACCGGATGCGACGGATGAGGAAATATGGCGCGCGCTTGAGCTTGTATCCGCGGACGGGATCGTAAAGAGGATGGAGAAGGGGCTTGACAGTGATGTGGGAGAAGGCGGAGGAATGCTTTCTACAGGCGAGAGACAGCTTATTTCGTTTGCAAGAGCAATACTGGCGGACCCGAGGATCCTTGTGCTTGATGAGGCGACAAGCTCTGTTGATACCGTAACTGAGAGAACGATCCAGAATGCGATAGGCACGGTAACGAAGGGAAGAACGAGCTTTGTAATAGCGCACAGGCTCTCAACCATCACGGACTCGGATGTAATACTTGCCGTGCGGGACGGAAAAATCGTAGAAAAAGGCACCCACAGAGAGCTTATGGATGCCAAAGGATATTACTATACGCTTGTTATGCAGCAATATGATTATTTAAGCGAAGGTGTGCTGGAGCAGTAATGCTTCAGCCAGCCTGTCTCTTCTTACGAAAGACACCTTTGGGGTCCTTGAAAAGAAGGATAACAAGCCAGATGATAAGCCCGAGAACGACTGCTGAAAGCCCGAGGAAAAGGTCGTTTAGCATATCGGCAGGCGCGGGGGTAAAGTATGCGGCTTTGAGCTCGGCATATTCAAAGACCGCGTCGACAAACCACATAATGGAAGCGCCCCAGTAGATGAAGCAGAGAGTGCGTATTTTATATTCATCCCCGGGAGCGTTTTTGTACCAGAGGATGGTAGAGATAACGGCAGCGAAGAGAGTGACCAGAAGTGTCATGGTTTTACTCCTTTCTGTCGTTTTCTGCTTTACCGGGTTTCATATTGCGCTTTTCAATTACTGTAGAAAAAGCGACCATTGCTGCCCAAACGAGGGTTACGGCTACAGCCATGGCAACACCGGTGGTGGACATTTCACGGAGCATTTCAGCGGTATCTTCCGGATTTGAAGCGGCTGTCAGGAAGGGGAAGAAAGGAACAACTTCGCCATGCCATATATGCTCAAATGCGAGAAGAGCGGTACCTCCCCAAAGAAGGTTTGTAAGCCATTTAAGCTTACGGGAGAACGAGAACCTGCTGACGCTTCCCTCTTCAGGGGTATTGGATTCGGAAGCTTTTCCGTTCTTTTTTTCTTTAGAGTCGATCACTTTCTTTGCAACACTCGTTGCAGCAGCTTCAGCTGCGGGTACTAAAAAACAAGCCATGTGTTGATCCTCCTGTGTATAATGAGTATATGTGTATTTATTTTATTATGGTTTCTGGAAATAAGCAATAAAAAACCCCACACAAAAGTGTGGGGAGATTTCACAAAACGCTGATTGCGTAAAGGCGTTCGCACTTTCCATCAGCGTTTCAAAGGACAAAACGCTGATTGCTCGTCATATGCTACGAGTGCGGTTCCGCGTGCGTCAGCAAGCTGACGAGACGCGGCGCAACTCTCCGCTTCGCTCCGCGTGGAAAGTGCGTAAAAGCGTTCGCACTTTCCATCAGCGTTTCAAAGGACGAAACGCTGATTGCTTTTAACCCTGCTCGATGGTTCCTACGGGGCAGCCACCTGCGCAGCTTCCGCAGTCGATGCACTTCTCGGGATCGATCTCGAACTTGCCGTCGCCCATGCTGATTGCTCCAACGGGGCAGTTAGCCTCACAAGCGCCACATGCTACACAAGCATCTCCGATTACATATGCCATAATACTTTTACCTCCTGAATTTTAAAACACGGAATCTGTCGTAAATATAGTTTGTAAACAGTTCCTTATTGTTATATCCCTGTTTCCGGAAGAAATCCGCGGACAGGTTTTCTTCTTGAAGTTATGATATTATAATTGTGTGTAAAATTCAAGAAAAAACACTAAAAAGTGTAGACTAATCTTGGTTAGTTGGGTGCTTATTGATAAATTGTCAAAATATTTTCAACATTGATGATAAGCGATTTTCATTACCGAATTGAAAAGGGCAGTTTCCGCACTCAATCGGCCGATTCCATCTCTTTTCTTCTCGCTCTTATACCATCAAGTATTTTTTCCTTCTTTTCAAGAAGTTTTCCTTTATCCATTGCAGGAACACCCTTTAAAGGATATTCAATCCCAAGTTTTTCATATTTTGTCTCTCCCATCGTGTGGTAAGGCAGTGCATCGAGAGCCTTGAGATTATGGAACTGACCGATGAAATAGCCGAGATCAAAGAGATACTTATCATCATCCGTGATACCGGGTACAATAACATGTCTGATCCACATATCGACATTTTTCTCGTTCAGGTATGCACAGAATTTTAAGATGTTTTCGTTTGGCTGCTGGCAGAGCTCTTTGTGATGCTCGGGCTCGATATGCTTTATATCAAGCATTACAAGATCGACAAGGGGCATGAGTCTGTCGAATTTTTCCATCATCGGTGCATTGTCCGGGTTAAATGCGATACCGGAGGTATCAAGGCAGGTGTATATTCCCTGCTCCTTGCACTTTCCGTACAGCTCGATAAGAAAGTCTATCTGCATAAGAGGCTCGCCGCCTGTTACAGTAAGGCCGCCTCCGTTTCGATAGAAGGGCTCGTTTCTGTGGTACTGCTCAAGGATGTAATCCGTCGTCATCATTTGGCCGCCGGTCATAGCCCAGGTGTCCGGATTGTGACAATATTTGCATCGCATGGGACATCCCTGCACAAAAACGACAAATCTTGTCCCCGGTCCATCAACTGTTCCAAAGCTTTCGAGTGAATGTATTCTTCCGTCCATGATAATTGCTCCTGTTCTAATGTTTATATCAGTATAAACCGGATCGTCGGTAAGGATGAGAATAAAGGGAATTGCAAAAGCTATTTATATAATAAATCCTACCGGGATATTTTTCAATAGACACAAAAATGGTTAGTAAGAGGTCGCTTTGAAGCGTAAAAAAGTTTTAAATAATCGTCCGAAGGAAAGATAAAAGCGCATTTCTTTGTCTGGGTTTTAATCTGTTGTATATATCAAGAAGCTCAGAAGATTCATTTTTTTTATAATCGTCAGCTTCCTCAAAAAATTCTGCCAGAGTAATACCTAAACCGTCGCATATATGCTCGATTGAAGATACTGAGGGCTGCAGTTTTAATCTGTACCAGGTAGAAATGGTGGACTGAGGAATATCGGATTTAATCGCAAGCTGATATTCCGACCAGCCGCGCTGCAGGCGTTCTTTTTCTATTTTTCCAAGTATATCAAATCTACTGTATTCTCTGACTCGCATTTTGAATCCTCCATAGTTATATAAATCGTACTAATCAATTCGATTATAGAGGGGATATTTATTGACAGTTACTTGTATAAATCGTATAATTATAACGATTTATATAAGTGTTGCTCATAATATAAATATTTTTTGTGCAATTTGTATCGTTGCAGGGTTTTTACGGTTTTATGTAGGTATAAAAAGGCTTCGAAGTTTAAATCCGTATTTGCAATGAGGAAAGGAGAGACATGAATAAAAGGAGCATTGTTAAGACAGTAAAGAAAGTGGTTTCGTTCTTTATCGCGGTAATCTTAGTGATGAGTGTCGGAACGGAGTGGACAAGCGTCAGGAGCGAGGCAGCGACGATACATACTCAAAGTGAGGCAGTATCGTGGGCATATTCATTACAAAATCCTATTGACTATGATGGAGAATGGGGATGTCAATGTGTTGATTTAATTGCTGCTTATTATCAGTATTTGGGAACTCGTACTCCCGGAGGCAATGCGATAGCTTATAAAGATAATACTCTCCCTAGTGGTTGGAAACGAGTATATGATGACTATCAGCCAGGTGATATTGCAGTTTATAAGACGGGCAGAACATATTATAAAAATAGCAGAAATGAAAACACATATATAGAACCTAGAAGTACTTACGGACATGTATCAATTATAGGAAGGGTACAAGGAGGATATTTGTATGTTATGGAACAAGCTGATGGACATTTAAATAAGGATTCTGAGCATCCAAAGGAAGCACTTATTTGTGCAATTAGACCAGACTTTATTAATAGTGGAGAAACACCGCAGATTTTTACAAATATCAGAGCAAGTGATATTCAAACCGATGATGCAACAATATATGTAGATACACCTTCAAAGCCGTACTGTACAGAAGTTGGCTTTTATATCAGCACTGATTCTTCAATGGCAAATGCAAGTAGAATTTCGGAAGCCGCTAATTGTCAAGTTCCGGGAATGTTCTATAACATGAAGAAATGGTATGGAGCGTTATCTGAAAGTACAACATATTATTATAAATTCTATGCGATATCTGGTGGAACGGAATATACAACAGATGTACACTCCTTCACAACATTGTCTAATTCGCTAGGAGACAATCTGTTTACTTCTGTTTATGAGGAGAATATCACAGAAAACAATGCCAGGATATCGGGCGTTCTCAGTTCCTATCAGACTATTCAGGATTGTGGATTCCAGATTAGCACTAACCCGGATATGTCAGGATGTTCAACGCATTATGAATCTGATAAAAATGCTGGTGCAAACGGAGCTTATATTTCCGCTATAGGATATACTATGTCAGATTGGCATGGTACTCTTCAGAAAGGAACGGTATATTATTATCGTTTATTCATGAAGATAAACGGAACAACTTATATGACTTCTGTGCGGAGCTTTAAAACGTTGGGAGATATCACTCCACCGGTAATACAAGGTGTTAATGTAGTCAGTATTGACGGGAACGGTTATACAATTTCAGCGAAAGCAACTGATGAAACAGGAATGCTGAAAATGTCATTTCCTACATGGACAGAATACAATGGGCAGGATGATATTAAGGCTGAATGGTGGGATACTACAGCTGTTACCAGTCCGGATGCAAATGGCAATTATACCTATAGGGTAAATATTTCTGACCATAATTATGAAAGTGGAAAATATATAACCCACATATATGCGTATGATTCATCTTGGAATAATATCAATACACAAATAGAAGTATACGTATATCCATTGGTTAGTATATCTTTTTCGGAATCAAATGTAGTGCTAAATAAGGGAGATACAAAGTACCTGAGTGTAGGTTTTAACCCGGAATATACTACGGATAATGGGTCTATCAACTTTACATCATCAAATGTTAATGTGGCGACAGTTGACGATACAGGAAGGGTGACTGCAAAGTCGGCAGGTGATACGACAATCACAGCAACCGTTTCCGGAAAGACAGCTACATGTAAGGTAACTGTAGCGAACCCTTTAAAGAGTATTTCTCTTTCAAAGACAAGTCTTGATTTAATTGAGGGAGGCAGTTCAACACTTTCAGTATCGTACAACCCTTCGGACACAACGGATTCAAAAGCTATAACATGGAGCAGTTCAAATACAAAAGTAGCTACGGTTGATAAGAACGGAAAGGTTACAGCAGTTGGAGAAGGTTCTGCAAAAATAACGGCAACTTCCGCTGTAAAGGGAATTGCTCAAAAGGAGTGTTCTGTCAATGTAAGCGCCAAGAAAGATGAGAATAACAGCGGAAACAATGGTAATGGTGGAAGCAGTGGAAGTGGAAATGGCGGAGAAAGCGGAAATGGCGGGGATACTGTCGTAGATAATACCCCTGTTTTGGGATGGTATACCAAGAGTGGTAAATCGTATTGGTATGAGAATGGCATCCGTCAGGGGACGGCAACAGATTCTAAGGGAGTTTGGGGAGATGGCACAAATCGTGGTCGTGAGATTTATGACTCCGAATCCGATGGCTGGTACTGGCTTGATTCGATTTATGACGGAGCTAAGGCAACCGGCAAGGAAGTTTGGATGCCGTATATTTACCAAAATGAAGATGAATGGAATGATGAATCAAAGAGGAATATTGCATATGAATCCGACGAGGGAATGGGTGAATGTGTATACAATGCGATAAAGAATAAATCCGGAAAATGGGTTCGTTATGATGAGAACGGAAAGATGCTAAAGGGCTGGGTAAAGATAGAAGGTGCACTGGCAACGCTTTATCCGAATCAGGCGGGGAACACCTATTACTACGATACTCGGACCGGACTGATGGCTAAAGGATGGGTAACCATTGGTGGTGTAAGCTATTATTTTGATGAAACGACAGGTGTGTTGCAGTAGACAGATACAATAAAAACATTAATGAAAAAAAGGAGAAAATATATGAAAAGAATTAATAATTTCAAAAAAATGGTGTCCGGAGCAGCGGCTGTTGCATTGGCAATTACTTTCACGGGAAGTTGTTTTGCATATGAAGACAATGGTAATACTTATGAATGGCAAACAGGAGAAAACGGAAAATGTTATTGGTATGAGAACGGAGTTAGACAGGGGACATATGATGACCCCAAGGGTGTCTTAGGTGATGGTACCATCAGAGGCCGGGAGATTTATGATGCCGAGTCTGATGGCTGGTATTGGCTTGACTCGATTTATGACGGAGCAAAGGCTGTCGGTAAGGAAGTATGGATGCCTTATATTTATCAAGATGAAGACAATTGGGATGACGCAAAAAAAGCCGAGGTGGCTGCTGAGTCAGGAGCAATGTCTGAGTGCGTTCTTAGGGCAATAACAGAAAAATCCGGAAAATGGGTAAGGTATGACGAGAATGGTAAAATGCTGAAAGGGTTAGTACGCATTGAAAATGAGTTAGCTTCATTGTATCCGGAACAGGCAGGTAATGTATATTATTACGATGAACAGACAGGACTAATGGCTAAGGGAACAGTCCGGTTTGATGGTGTTGATCATTATTTTGATGAAACCACCGGATGTATGACCGGAGCTAATATGGATCAGTATAGAGAAAGGTTTATAGATGAAGCAAACAGGATAAGAAAGGAAATGGGCTTTGGAAGTTTAGAAACAAGTGATGAGTTAAATTCAATTGCAACAAGACTAGCTGAAGAATCTATAACAAATGGATATGCAGGAGGACAAACATTAGCGGATGGGACTCCAGTAGTGTCTATGTATGGAGTAAACCGATATAGTAGGATCTTTCAACATCGGACATTCTATAAAGGCGTAATTACAGGGGATACGGGTGAATTTATGGATTATTTTTTGTCTGACTATAGTGATTCTCCCTTGTGGTATGAGGATGTATCAAAGGTAGGAATAGGTATCTATTGCTCTATCGATACAGATTATAATGTCTATACAGAATTGTTTTTAAGTGTTGTGAAAGACTAAGTTAAACAGTGGTATGAAGGAAAAATATGAATCCGACGAGGGAATGGGTGAATGTGTATATAATGCGATAAAGAAGAAATCCGGAAAGTGGGTTCGTTATGATGAAAATGGAAAGATGTTAAAGGGATGGGTAAAGATAGAAGGTGCTCTGGCAACGCTTTATCCGGATCAGGTGGGGAACACCTATTACTACGATACCCGGACCGGACTGATGGCAAAGGGAGAGGTTAAAATCGATGGAGTAACCTATCATTTTGATGAGATTACCGGTGCACTTAGATAGAAGATGTAATATAAATCTGGAGGATTATGTAATGAGAAAAAACAAAACTACGACATTTCTGTTAGCTGTTTTTTTTGCTACAATGTCGTTTTTTTCGATGAATTCATATGCAGAAAATGTTAGAGATGATTACAGTATTGTTAATTTAAGCGAAGATTCTGATGAGGAATCATCCAATGGAACCTGGGGAGATAATCTTACCTGGACTTTATCAGAAGACACTTTGACTATTTCGGGAAAAGGAGATATGGCAGATTATCATACGATACATTATCACAGTGAAAAAACTTCTAGTTTATATCCTTGGAATGATTTTTCTTTCTCTAAAGTGATAATAGAAAAGGGTGTTACAAGCGTAGCCAGATGTGCTTTTAATGGAGGATGTTCCTATAGGGACATTGAAGAAGTTGAAATAGCAAATACCGTAACAAAAATAGAATCCGGTGCTTTTATGTATCTTAAGATAAAGGAAGTGTATATCCCTGAAAGTGTAAATGAGATAGGATCTGGTGCTTTTGAGGCTAGTGCTTATACAATTTCTTTTACTGTAGATAAGAATAATTCTTATTACAAAGATTCTGAAGGAGTATTATATACAAAGGATGGAAAAACTCTTGTGGCATTTCCAGGGGCAAGAGAAGGAAGTTATATCGTGGAAGAAGGAACTGAGACAGTAGATTCTTTTTCTTTTGAAAATGCTCATATTAGTGAGATAAAGTTCCCTGATTCGTTGAAAACAATTGGCATGACAGCTTTTGCTAATTCGGAAATATGCGGCACTGTTAACATCCCACACGGGGTAGAAACGATATCCAGTTTTGCATTTGATAGGTGCAAGAGCATCAAAAAAGTATCTGTACCATCAACAGTAAAGAACTGGGGTACATTTGTCGTATTTGGGGAACTTCCAGCTCTGGAAGAAGTGAGTCTAGAGGAAGGAATAACTGAATTACCGGTAATGGGATTTGCGTATTGTGAGAATCTTAAACGCATTGATATTCCTGAAGGGATAAAAAATATTCCGAGTACAATTTTCATGGATTGCAGTAGTTTGAATGAAATACATATTCCAAGTAGTACAGAAACGATTAGTCCATCTTCTTTTGATGGAATAGACGAAAAAGCAACAGTATATTATAACGGAACTGAAAAGGAGTGGAGCAAGATAGATTTTGGTGAAGAAAACCCCATCAATAGTAAGAAAATAATCTTTATATCCAAGGATAATTCTACTGATAATGCGACGGATAATGATAAGACCAATATAGATGAAGATTCCAACCAAATTGATAGCGATGAAGTAGATACAGATACAACGCAAGATGATAATTCATATAAAAAATACGGTCTTGACGACAACTATGTACCCGATGGTTATGAGGATAAGTCAGGAAGCCCGATGATTGTAGACGGATTAGATTGCAGCTGGAATGAAGTCTCGGGCAAATCCTACTGGTATGAAGCCGGAATTAAGCAGGGAACCTACTATGATCCCAAGGGAGTTATCGGAGACGGAACAAACCGAGGTAGAGAGATCTGCGATATGAGCCAGAAGGATGATGCGGGACAGGACGGAGTCTGGTACTGGCTTGATTCGATTTATGACGGAGCTAAGGCAACCGGCAAGGAAGTCTGGATGCCGTACATTTACCAAAATGAAGATGAATGGGATGATGAGTCAAAAAGAAATATCGCATACGAATCCGATGAAGGAATGGGTGAATGTGTATACAATGCGATAAAGAATAAATCCGGAAAGTGGGTTCGTTATGATGAAAATGGAAAGATGTTAAAGGGATGGGTAAAGATAGAAGGTGCACTGGCAACGCTTTATCCGGATCAGGCAGGCAACACATACTACTACGATCACCGTACAGGACTCATGGCAAAGGGTGAGGTAACCATTGACGGTCAGAAATACTGTTTTAACGAGATTACCGGAGCATTGGAGTAGATTATTATCAAAATCAATAAATTTAGAAAGGGAAGAACAATACTATGAAAAAAACTTTTGTTAAATCATTTTTGATCGCAGGAACAGTACTGCTTGGAGTATCCTTTTTCTCCGGATTAACTGCATATGCTTATGAGGATAATGGAAATACATATGAGTGGAAAACAGGGGATGATGGAAAGAACTATTGGTACGAAAACGGAGTAAAGCAGGGAACATACGATGATCCACAGGGTGTTCTTGGAGATGGAACCGTCAGAGGCAGGGAAATATATGACAGGGAATCGGATGGCTGGTATTGGCTTGATTCCGTATACGACGGCGCTAAGGCTGTAGGTAAGGAAGTCTGGATGCCATATATTTATCAGGATGAGGACAATTGGGATGATAGTAAAAAGAATGAAGTCGCTTTGGAATCGGGAGAGATGGCTGAATGTGTTCTTAATGCAATAAACAATAAATCGGGCAAATGGGTTCGCTATGATGAAAACGGTAAGATGCTGAAGGGCTGGGTACAGATTGTAGATGAACTGGCGGAACTGTATCCGGAACAAAAGGGTAATACATACTATTACGACTATCAGACCGGTCTTATGGCTAAGGGAACAGTCGTATTTGACGGAGTAGAGCATTATTTTGATGAGACAACAGGATGCTTTATCGGCTTTAATTATGATCAATTCAGACAAAGAATCCTTGAAGAGGTAAATAAGAAAAGATCAGAAAAAGGTTTATCACCGGTTGTTATGAATGATACATTGAACACAGCGGCAGATAAGATTGCGAAAGCTTTTATTGAAGGCTATGATGGGAATTCTTATACATTACCGGACGGTACGAATATTAATTCTCTTTTTACAGGTCTTTACCCTAAAAAATTACAGATTGATGGGCAGACTATTGATGCCGGAGCGGCAACCTCGTTATCAACAATGTTTGTAGACAGGGTGGCAGTTAATTTATATGGTTCTTGGACAAAAATAGGTATTGGAGCATTTATCGGGAATAATCAGTGTGATGTTGAAATATTATATATGGCTGATTGATATTTTTCAGGTAATTCTGACTGATGAAAACATTTCAGAGATTATACAACTCTGCAAGATGATGTTGAGGAGAAGATATGCGGTTAAGGAAACAAATATCCATTTTATGTGTATTGCTCTTGATGGTGGTGGGATTTAATTCGCTTTTTCCTGCAATGGAGGTAAAAGCCGCTGAAAGCTATAAGGTGGGTGACATAGTTAATTTTGGAAGCAGATTATGGGATCAGTATATACCCTCCGAAATTAATACGAAATTAGAGGAATTGGGCGTAGGATACCATATAATTGATGGGGTTGAGTACTATTACTCCGGAGAAAATGGGTTTTCGACCAATCCTATCAGATGGATAGTGGTTGGCGAGGATTCGGAATCATATACTCTGCTTCAGGAATTTGTCATTTTGGGATATGCGTATGAATCCGATATAAATGCGGGTGAGGTCACTTATGGAAGCAGTGGGATTCGTAAATATATTAACAGTGAGGGCTTTCTGAATATTTTTTTCAGAGATTATGAGCAGAAAGACATTTTGACAACTAATGTATCGTGGGAAAAGGATACTTCTGAAGATAAGCTATATCTGCCATCCTCCGAGGAATTATTGGAATTTTTCCCGGATGCGGAGTCAAGAAAGGCACATTATTACGATTCGTATTATTATGGAAAACCAAATATCACTACGCCTATTTCCGGATGGGGTGATGCGCTTGCGTATGATACGGAGAACTGCACCTGTGCATATTGGACAAGAACCTCTAATCTGAAAAACTATGGATGGTCGCAGCCTACATATATAAGCTGTGACGGAGGCGTATGCTGCGGCGGCCGCGTATATTACACATGGAGCTCCGGCATCAGACCGATGATGCGTGTAAAGAAAAACTCGGCTTATCTATCCAAGGCTATAACAAGTCTTCCGAAAGAGGCTTTTGAACGAGGCTCATCAGATATGGCGTTGGAATACGGAAAGTATGCCTTTGATGTTTCAGAGGAGATAAA
Source organism: Lachnospiraceae bacterium (assembly GCA_017479285.1). GTDB lineage: Bacteria > Bacillota > Clostridia > Lachnospirales > Lachnospiraceae > AC2028. The sequence goes on along the minus strand of JAFVCL010000025.1, from coordinate 4,589 downwards.
GAACACAAAGCTTCCGGTAAGGTTACGCTATATAAGAACCGATAGCGGAGATAAGTGGGATTTTGCCGTTGGGAAAGATACATTATTTCGATTAGGCGAGTATACATTGTGTGCTGTTGTAGATGGTATTACTTCAAAAGGAACAGAACTTTCAAGAACCGATTTGGTAATCTATCCCCAAAAACCGGTATTGACTGCTACAGCCGTAACTACACCCCAAGGGGATTCCGTTAAAGAAGTAAAGCTACAGTGGGGAGAAAAATACGGGGATTATATAGGAAGCTCCGAAGTTGAAATATGTCGAAGCGATACAAAAGATGGAGAATATACAACGATATATACTGGAAGCGCCGATTATGTATCGGGAATAGCTTATTGTGGATATACTGACAAAAATTTGGAAGATGGGAAGCTGTACTGGTATAAGGTCAGGGCATTATACGGTATATATAATAAATCAGTGGGCAAGACTGAATATAAGGATACCCTTAAAGAGTATGAAAGCCGTTTTTCCGAGCCTGTTCAGACTATAGTCCTGGTAAGCGGAATTACATTAAGCGAAACAGACAAAGAATTATATGAGGGCGATACAATACAGCTTAACGCTACTGTTAAGCCGAATATTGCAACTGACAAATCGATTGAATGGAAATCTAAAGATACAAGCGTAGCAACAGTGGATGATAATGGGGTTGTTACGGCTGTTTCCTCAGGCAGTACTTATATTTATGCATATTCGAGGGATGGCAGTGAGAAAAGAAACTATTGTAAAGTAATTGTAAAAAAGTATGAAAACAATACAAAATCGGATGAGGAAACAGAGGCTACACCTTTCTTTGGGTGGTACTACAAAGAGGGTAAATCATTCTGGTATGAAAATGGTATCAGACAAGGAACAATGGAAGATGCCAACGGCGTAATGGGAACGGATCCCGGCACAGGAATAGCAACAAACCGTGGTCGCGAGATATATGATCCGGAATCGGATGGCTGGTATTGGCTTGATTCGACATACGATGGTGCAAAGGCAGTAGGTAAAGAGGTCTGGATGCCATACATTTATCAGGACGAAGCCAATTGGAGAGACAATGAAGAAACCGCGCGGAATATCGCGTATGAATCAGATGAAGGAATGGGAGAGTGTGTCCTAAATGCCATCAGAAACAGATCGGGTAAGTGGGTTCGCTATGATGAGAATGGTAAGATGCTGAAAGGCTGGGTAACGATAGAAGGAGCGTTAGCTGATCTTTATCCGGAACAAGCGGGCAACACATACTACTATGATAACCGCACAGGACTCATGGCAAAGGGTGAGGTAACCATTGGTGGTCAGACATATCACTTTGATGAAACAACCGGAGCATTAAGATAGCTGATAAAATCAAGCAGTAAAATGATTTATGAATGAAGGAGGAACATAGTGGGGATTTTAAAAAGAATCGGAAAAATGTTAGCTGCGACAGCCTTATGTGTGGGAATGCTATGCCAGCTTCCTGCTAATGTCTATGCGCAAGGTGAAAAGAGTGAAAATGTGGATATAATTGAGAGCGATGAGAATGAATCGGACAGCACTCTTGAAGCGGTGAATGATACGGTTGAGGAAATTTCTTTGTTGGAGGATGCTCAGCTGATAGTTGGCTCAAGTGGACATAATACACTGAAAGATGCTTTGGAAATTAATGTAAATACAACGGTGTCAGATAATCTGATTAAATCGGATACCATCAATTGGTATAAATTTACACTTAAAAATGACGGTTATTTCTCTGTTACCTTTGAACACCCATATATAAATGATTCAAGTACTTATTGGTATTTAGAGATATATACATATGACGAAAAGTTGTATAAACAATTTCCTATGTATGGAAATGAAAAGGATGCATATACTTCGTATAATTATGCACTTACAAAAGGAACGTATTTTATAAAGATTAAGAGAGGAACTTACTATAGTGATTCGACATATAAGTTTTCTATTAATTTTACCGAGTCAAATGTCTGGGAAAAGGAATTCAATGATACGGTTGTTACCGCAACAAAATTTTCTGTCAATACGGAAATGTTTGGAAATATCAGAGAGTCAGATGATATAGACTGGTTTGTATTTACGGTGGATAATGACGGATATTTTTCTGTCACCTTTGAGCACCCATATATAAATGATTCAAGTACTTATTGGTATTTAGAGATATATACATATGACGAAAAATTGTATAAACAATTTCCTATGTATGGAAATGAAAAGGATGCATATACTTCGTTAAATTATGCGCTTACCAAAGGGACTTATTTCATAAAGATTAAAAAAGGTTCTTTTACAAGACAGACCTATAGCTTTACTATTAATTGGACGAAATCCGATGATTGGGAGAAAGAATTTAACGATAGTATAGTAAAGGCTAACTTAATTGATGTTAATAAAGCTGTTTACGGGAATATAAGAGAATCGGATGATATAGATTACTTTGTGTTTACTGTGAATGAGGATGGAAACTATTCAATCACATTTGACCACGAATTTATAGATGATTCAAGTACTTATTGGTATTTAGAGATATATACATATGACGAAAAATTGTATAAACAATTTCCTATGTATGGAAATGAAAAGGATACTTTTACTTCATCAAGTTATCCATTGAAAAAAGGGACTTATTTCATAAAGATTAAAAAAGGTTCTTTTACAAGACAGACCTATATGTTTAAAGTCAACTTCGCCACAATTGATTTCGGTTGGTTAAGTGAGGACGGAAAATCATATTGGTATGAGCACGGTGAGCGTCAGGGAACTGTGGATGATCCTCAGGGTGTATGGGGAGACGGAACAAACCGTGGTCGGGAAATTTACGACTCCGATTCAGATGGATGGTATTGGTTAGACGCGGTTTATGGCGGAGCTAAAGCAGTAGGAAAAGAAGTTTGGATGCCGTATATTTACCAGGATGAAGCTACATGGGGAGATGAGGTTAAGAGAAATATTGCGTATGAGTCCGATGAGGGTATGGGGGAATGTGTGCTTAATGCTATAAACAATAAGTCCGGTAAATGGGTTCGATATGATGAGAATGGAAAAATGCTGAAGGGGTGGGTAACGATCAAAGGAAATCTGGCAAATATTTATCCAGATCAGAAGGGCAATACATATTATTACGATCACCGAACAGGACTTATGGCAAAGGGATGGGTTACTCTGAACGGAACAACATATCATTTTGACGAGACTACAGGCGCATTGGATTAAAAGAATTAGCATTGTCAGATTCCCATTATATTGAGAATCTGACAATGTATTTTATTAATATTATTTTTGATAGTCATGGCTTCTTCGTAAAAGACAAAAGAATAATGGATAATTAGAATTAGACAGGAGAAAAAAGGTGAAATTAAAACTGAATGTTCTTCTTATGGGGATGGCGCTTCTTATGGTTGGCTGTGGCGATAAGAGCTTGTCAAACCATGTTAATTATAGAAATGAAGATTTATTAAATTTTAGCAGAGAATATTATTAAGCAAGCGGATGAATACCTGTTAGATGAAAGTAAAGGACCAGAAGATGCAATCCTGTTTCTTATGTCGGAAAAGGATAAATACGAGGATGCTGTTTCTGAAACCCTGTCAGAAAGACTAACTATTAATAGAATAAGAAAATGAGGATGCTTGACAGATTTTTTTGGGGTGGGGGTTGTTCAAATGGATGTTACTGAAACAAAAAATGGATATTTTGAAATGAGAATAGACGCTGAATGTACACCAGGACTATATGCCTTATATTTATGGGGGAATTTAGATACACCACTGCTTGTTTGGCTTGAATAGTATTATTATTGATACTAATTGGGATAGAAGAATGGTTACAATATACAACAAGTAAGGAATCTGCTGACTTGAGATTCTTTTTATAGCAATGGATTTTTCTCAGATAAAGCAAATAACTATTGAGGTAAACATAGTATGAAGATAAAAAATTTTTTACTCGGAATATGTATGCTTTTGTTTGTTTCTGGGTGTGGAAGCAAACAATACGAAAACGAGCCATCAAATGGTATAGATAAAGAGGAATCTCAAGTATCAACTGATTCCACATCATTGAGCAACAATGGAATAGAAAGTTATTTAAGTGAGGCAAATCAGTACTATGAAAATGGGGACTTCTTTAATGCAATAGAAACATATAAGAAAGCTTCAGCCCTTGAGAATAATGATGAACGATGTAAAGAAGGGTTATGTAATTCGTATTTAAAGTGGTCAGATAGTAAACTATCAGAGCAGGATATAGTTGCTTCACTTTGTTTGTTGGACCAAGGAATTGGAGAGGTAGAAGATGAAAACTACAAAAATAGCTTGAGATCCAGAAAAAAATATATTATTGATAATACATATTTGGCAGAGACATATACAGACTATGATGGATATTATTGGTCTCGGGAAGAGTATGACAGTAATGGTGTTGTTAACTCCCTATGCTGTCGTTACTTTACTCTTGCTCACTGTCATTAACCTGTTCATTTTCCTGTCACTCATAAGTTCAGGAAGGGCGCGGCTTCAGCCGCACTCCTCCGTATGATATCTTTCAATCCATTCATCCG
>JAFVCL010000002.1 GCA_017479285.1 Lachnospiraceae bacterium | reverse complement strand
GGATGAATGGATTGAAAGATATCATACGGAGGAGTGCGGCTGAAGCCGCGCCCTTCCTGAACTTATGAGTGACAGGAAAATGAACAGGTTAATGACAGTGAGCAAGAGTAAAGTAACGACAGCATAGGGAGTTAACAACAATAATTGAGATATGAGCAACATTATTGGGGTATGTGTGACAAGAGTACAGGGTGAGATGTGCAGAACCTTTCTCGGGTGCCTTTTGAAGGGGGCTGAGGCGGCCGGCTACAGGGTTTGCGTGTTTCAGAGCGTTTATGATTTCGACGAGATGGACGAGTCGGGGGCAGGCTATGTCTTTGACATGATCCCGTTTGATGAGCTTTGCGCTGTGATCATACTTCACGATACCATATACGATATTGAGATAAAAAACAGGATTATCGAGAGGGCGACCGAAAAAGGTCTGCCCGTTATAATGGCGAGGGACATCGATCCGAGATGTTACTCGCTTATTGGTGATTTTGAAGAATCCTACTACGAGCTTTTAACCAAGGTAATAGAGAAAAATTCCGTTTCCGATGTTTATTATATCGGTGGTCGCCGTAATTCAGGTGTTGATTCCCGGAAAAGAATAGAGCTGTTCAGGAATGTATGTGAGGAGAAGTGTATCTATTTTGATGACACAAGGCTCGGATACGGTGAGTATTATGAGCTGCCGACATACAAGATAATCGACGCGCTTCTTGAGGGCGGAAAAAAGCCCCCGAGAGCTATTTTTTGCGCGAACGATATCATGGCACTTGCCGTAATAGAGAAGATTGAAAGCTACGGCTATAAGGTGCCGGAGGATACGGTCGTTGTCGGCTTTGACGGCCTTGAAAGCGCCAAGTACTCCAAGCCGCGCCTTACTACATGCTCGGAGAGCATGGATAATCTGACGGAGCTTGCCCTTGAGGTTATAGGAAAGGCAATAAATGAGGGAATTGCTCCCGGTGTGTTTAAGTATAAATATGCCCCTGTATTTGCCGAGTCCGCGGGATTTGAGAGCAGGCAGGACGAGATGACCGATACCTCCCTTGAGATATTCAGGCGGTTCAGGTCTGATGAGGCGGATGAGGAAGCCAGCAATGCATGGCTGGATCTCATGATGAACCAGCAGGATCTTGAGGGCTTCAAGTATATTCTGCCGAAGCTGCTTAACAAAAAAAGAGAGATATATATAAGACCCGAGGCATACTGGAAGTTCAGCGACGGGGAGGAGAGCCGCAGGCTTCCTGAAAGACTTACGCAGCACAGTATAGATGGTGAGGGTGTTGCGGTCAAGGAGGAGAAGGAGCTGGGCGCCTGCGTAAGGGACGCAGTCCTTGCTTCGACCGATGACAGTATTACAATCTTTTCCGCGATTTCCATGCACAAGGTGGTGTTTGGACTTTCGGTGGATCACTCCTCGGATCCTTTCAACGAGGGAGGCAGCCTTAACAGGTTTGCGGTTACGCTGGACAGAGGCTTTTCGCTGGCTATAAGCGGAGAAAGGCAGCTTTATCTTGCCGAGAAGATAAACAGGAGCAGATATATCGATCCTCTTACGGGAATGCTCAATATTGACGGAGCAAGCCGCTGGTACAAGAATTATGTGAGCGACGATATCTCTGAAAAGTCCTATATGCTTATAGGTGTGTACGCGCTTGTCACCTACCAGGAGATCCTCAACATATACGGGGCGGACTTCCTTGAAACCTGTTTGAAGTTTATAGCAAGCACGCTTCTTGATATGAACCCGTATAATGTAATGATAGCGAGGATATCCTCCGACAGCTTTGCGGTGGCATACATATTCGAGAACGAGCATAATTCCTCCAACGAGATCGATGTTACGATAAATACCTTCTTTACTGTCATAGAGAGCAAGAAAAAGGAAAGTGAAAAGTGGGGGATGATGGAGGTCAGCTGCGGATATGTATCCGATGAGCTTCAGGACAACGACAGTCTTGACGGATACCTTAACGCCGCCGTAGCCACACTTTACAGGAATCGCGCGGCTCTTCATAAAAAGGCTCCGAGCAAGATGGATTCCGGGGACGGGGAGAAGATTCTTGAGTACAGAAGCAAGCTGGTGGACCTTATCCAAAAGGACAGATTTGTTTATCATTTCCAGCCTATTGTCAGTGCGGTCACGGGAGAGATCGTGGCTTATGAGGCTCTGATGAGAACACAGGCCGAGGTGGGGATGAACCCTCTTGAGGTCCTTGACGCGGCGGAGATGTTTGATAAATTTGCGGATCTTGAGAGAACCACCTTCCAACATATATTCAGGCGTATAAAGTCCCAGAAGGCTGAATTTGAAGGGAAAAAGGTTTTTGTAAATACTATTCCCGGTCATTTTCTTACCGACATTGAGGTGCGCAATCTCAGACAGGAATTCGGGGAGCTGCTCAACAATATAACCATTGAGATCACGGAATCCCAGACTATATCGCCCAAAGAGGTTGATGCGATCAATCATCTTGCGAGCGATGAGTTTAAAAATGATATTGCGGTGGATGATTACGGAATGGGACACTCCAATATCGTTAATCTGCTCGAGTATAAGCCGGAGGTCGTCAAGGTAGACAGATATCTTATAAGTAATATTCAGAACGACAAGAACAAACAGCTTTTCGTAAAGAATCTTATAGAATTTGCGTCGGATGCCCATATCAAGGTTTTGGCCGAGGGTGTTGAAACCTCTGAGGAATTAAGGACGGTTATCAACTTCGGCGTGGATCTTATCCAGGGCTATTATACGGCAAGGCCTGCCTTTGAGGTGATTCAGGCGCTTACGGATGAGATACGCGAGGAGATATTGAGGTATAACAGAGAAAAGACTTCTGAATTATAAGGCGGTTTAAGTAAAATGTTAAGACAGGAGAAGCTTTCCGAAATATCAGACGGGCGAAGGTACGGTCTGAACGATATGGTAAAGGCGGACGCGGGCGGCTGTAACGGTTGTTCTTATTGCTGTGAGACCATGACGGATACGATCGCTTTAAGCCCGCTTGATGTATTCCGGATGGGAAGGGCCGTGGGCAAAAGCTTCGGAGAGCTGCTTGACGGATATATTGAATTGAATATGCGGGATGGAGTTATCCTTCCGAATATAAGATCGGGCGGCGAGGGATGTGTATTCTTATCAGAAGAAAAAAGATGCACTATCCACGGAAGCAGGCCCGATTTTTGCAGGCTTTTTCCGCTTGGCAGATTGTACGAAGAGGATTCCTTCTCTTATATCCTGCAGACAGGCCAGTGCAGGAAAAACTGTACAAAGGTCAAGGTCAAAAAGTGGATAGATACGCCGGATTACGAGAAAAACAGGGCTTTTATCCTCTCATGGCACAGCCTTGTAAGAAGGATCGGTGAAATCGTCCTCGGGGTAAGACAGGAGGGTGAAGGAGAGGGCAAAAATGCAGGTAAAATGGACAGCGAAAGGGTATGCGGAAAAGAAAAACAGAAGTTATTAATGACACTGCTGCTGGAAATCTTTTACGCAAGACCTTACATAACTGATGATTTTTATGAAGAATTCGAGAAAAGAAAAAAGGAGTATTTAGAAAAAATTGGCATTTGACGGAGTAACAATGGCAGCTGTCGCAAGGGAGCTGAAAAATATAATAACAGATGGCAGGATAAGCAAGATAGCGCAGCCGGAGGCGGATGAGATAATATTGACGATCCATGCGGGGGGAGAAAACCGAAAGCTTCTCATAAGCGCGGACGCGTCACTTCCGCTTATCTATCTAACGGAGAATAACAAGCAGGGACCTTTGCAGGCCCCTAATTTTTGTATGCTTCTCAGAAAGCATATACAGGGAGGCCGGATAGTCGGGATTACCCAGCCGGGGCTTGAAAGGATTATCATAATAGAGATAGAGCACCTTGATGAGATGGGGGATCTTTGCCGGAAGAGGCTGATCTTTGAACTTATGGGGAAGCACAGCAATATTATTTTTGTTGATAGCTCCGACAGGATAATAGACAGTATCAAGAGGGTGTCGTTTGCGGTAAGCAGCGTAAGGGAGGTATTGCCGGGAAGAGAGTATGTATTTCCGCCCACACAGGACAAGGCGGAATTGCTTGAAACGGCTTTTAATGAGGAGAAAACAGAAGCTGCATTAAATAAAAGCCAGCCGTTATACAAAGCAATATATGGCGGATTTAAGGGAATATCCCCCGTACTTGCTTCGGAAATCTGCCATAGAGCCGGAGTCGACGGGGATCTGCCGGCAGAGAATATTGAAAGTACAAAGCTGAAGGAGGTAACAGGTGAGCTGAAGGCTTTGGCGGAAGACATAAATAACGGGCGTTTTGAACCCTGCATTGTCTATAAAAAGGGACTTCCTGTGGAATTTGCGGCGATAAAGCTTGGGATGTATCTCGGAAGCGGGTATGAGTTAAAGGATTTTGCTTCTGTCTCCGCCCTTTTGGAGAGCTTTTACAGGGAGAAGAATCTCGGCACAAGGATAAGGCAGCGCTCGGCAGATCTCAGACATATCGTTGCGGTGGCATTAGAGAGAAATGTAAAGAAGTATGAGCTCCAGAGGGGACAGATAAAGGACACCGAGGGAAGGGATAAGTACAGGCTCTACGGGGAGCTTCTTACCGCTTACGCGTACCAGATACCGGCCGGAAGCAGGAAAGCGGAGGTCGAGAATTATTATAACGGTGAGATGGTATCCATTCCGCTTGATGAATCCATGACAGCCGCCGAGAACGCCAAAAGGTATTTTGAGCGTTACGGAAAGCAAAAGAGGACATACGAGGCATTGTCGGAGCTGATAAAGGAAGTGGAGGCCGAGATAGAGCATCTTAAATCCATTCAGGCTTCACTTGACATAGCCGTGGCGGAGGAGGATCTTCTGCAGATCCGCAGAGAACTTGCGGAGAGCGGTTATATAAGGAAAAATACCTCAAAGGGTGCCAAGGAGAAGGTTACGAGCAAGCCCTTTCATTATATTTCCTCCGACGGGTATGATATTTATGTGGGAAAGAACAATTACCAGAATGATGAGCTGACCTTTAAATTCGCAAACGGAGGAGACTGGTGGTTCCATGCCAAGAAAATAGCCGGCTCCCATGTCATCCTCAAGGTAAAGCAGAATGAGGAGGTCCCCGACAGGGCTTTCGAGGAGGCGGCCAAGCTGGCGGCTTATTATTCCCAGGGCAGGGAGCAGGAAAAGACAGAGGTGGATTATGTCCGCCGGAAGGAAGTAAAAAAACCGAGCGGAGCAAAGCCCGGCTTTGTGGTTTACTATACCAACTACTCCATGGCGACCGACAGTGATATAAGCGGATTAAAGCTTGCGGATAAGAGCTGATGTAAGAAATGTGAAATCTGAAAGTTACAGAAGCGTCATTTTTCATACATAGTACCCGGAGACAGAGATTAAAATTAGGTATTTTATTATTTTACGAGTCAGAAACAGACTTATAAAAATGACGATGACGTCGTTATCTTGGTTCACATAAATTTATTCCGGCTTTTTTGGAACGGTTACATAAATCTATAATCAGGTTTTATGTCAATGATTGCAGATGTTTTGAATGTTTTTGGTCTGAAATCCAAGAAATGTAATAACGCTCGTACCTTAATTTTATTGAGGTGCGAGCGTTACGCTTTTTATGACATATACATCAACAGGATAAAAGATTAAAAATCGGAATTTTTGCGACTGATGTGTCAGAAAAACATTTTCCAAAGTCGACCATCCATCAATTTATTAACTGATCAATTTATCGTTTCATCATTTCTTCATTTCATTATTTTTCAGTTCACTATTTCATCAATTTAAGCTTCCGGGCTATGCGTATAATGGAAGCTCCCTTGGGAAAGGCTTTTAATTCCTCTTCGGTCACGGCTCTTACAAGGAAAAGAGCTATAAAGTAAACCGGAACGGCGGCTATTACGGCAGGAATCACCGACAGGCGCATGGAACCGGTAAAGGATAAAACAAGTCTGTAAACACCGTAGGAGGCGGCTCCCATAATGAGAGAAGCCGCAAATGGGAGTACAAAGGTTTTAAGCATTTCCTGTTTGTATCCTATGTGCCTTCTTACGGCAAGCTGGTTGAGCAGGGCTATGATAGCCGAATAAACGGTGCTTGTAACAGCGATGCTGAAAACATCGAGATCCGTAAAGTAAAGAAGACCTACGCCCAAGGCAGTCTGGATAACGAGTGCCAGACCCGCGTTTATTATCGGAGTGTTTACCTTACCAAGCCCCTGAAGTATGGAGCTGTTGAGTGTGCTCAGCGCGAAGAAGATTACCGATACCGAAAGAGCCATGAGTGAACGGCTTGCAAGAGCGATGTTTGGAAGTGTATTCGGATAGAGAAGAAGCGTGACCGGCCCCGCAAGCACGAACAGTCCGACTGCGCAGGGTATGGATATAAGCATTGTTGCCTTTACCGCAAGACCTATCTTTGCCTTTGCCTCCTCCGTGTTCTTTGCGGCGATAAGCTGCGCAATCTGGGGGATCATTGCCGATGCCATGGCAGAAGCGAAAGCAATGGGAATATTTGAAATCTTCATGGATTTTCCGGCGAATATTCCCCAGTGGCTTGTAACCTCCACCATATCGAGGGATCTCATATAGGGATAAAGGGAGGTAAAGAGCTTATTGTTTACCGCAGATGAGAGATTATTAATAGCCGTACTTAAAATAAAAGGTGTTACGATAAGTGTGATAAGCTTTATGATCGTGCCGGCGCTGTCCACATTCTCATGTCTGTCCGAAGCGATATCCCGTTTAAAGCCCGGGCGCACTCTCATATAGGCTATAAACATGAACAGAAGAGCAATAACAACACCCGTTCCTGTTCCAAGGGCGCTTCCGATGGCGCCACGGACAGCTCGGCTTATCGTAAATCCGGTCCCGGCAGATATCGCATTAAGGGGCTCCATGCCGAAGAGTGAGTGTCCGGTAGTAAAGCTTATCAGAAAATATGCGGCTCCGACGCTTACAAGCGCGTTGGCAATCTGCTCGAAGATCTGGGAGACCGATGTGGGAACCATATTTTTATGGGCCTGGAAATAACCTCGCAGGACTCCGAGGATACCATAGATAAAGACAGTCGGGGCAAAGGTCCTAAGCACGGGTATCGCTGCCTCTTCCACGAAAAGTCCGGCTCCGAAGAAAAGGAAGACCGAAGCGGCAGCTCCGATGACAAGGACATAGAGAAGCGCCCCGATAAAGAGCCTGTGCGCGTTTTTGTATTCCCCAAGGGCGAGTTTCCCTGCCATAACCTTTGATATTGCGGAGGGAATGCTGTAGGAGGACACAAGAAGTATTATTGTATAGTAATTATAGGCCGAGGAATAATAGCCGAGACCGAGATCTCCTATTATCGCGGACAAGGGGCTTGTGTACAGAAGTCCGATTATGCGGCTTATGAAGCCGGCGGCCGCGAGGATTCCCGCCTGGGTAATAAAATTGTTTAAAACAGCATTTTTCTGATTGCCTGGGAGTTTTGAGCTCATTTTGGTGATTCTTCCTTATTAAAATTGTTAACATAATTCCACACCCATATAGTCTAACACGGAGAGTGATTTTTTTCTACCAATTCGCTTTATTTTGTGCTATCATAATATCTGTATATTTATGTGCGGAGACGATATGTATCTTCGCACCGTTGGGTATTATAATATTGGAGGTTTTCTAATGAAGAAAATTCTGTTTGTTGCTTCTGAGGGTGTACCTTTCATCAAAACAGGCGGTCTGGCGGACGTCGTCGGCTCACTTCCAAAGTATATTGATAAGAAGTATTTTGATGTAAGGGTGTTCCTTCCAAAGTATGCCTGCATGAAGCAGGAGATGAAGGACAAGCTTCGTTATGTTACGAATTTTTATATGGACTTTAACTGGCAGAATATATATGTAGGTATTTTTGAGGCAGAGGTAGACGGAGTCCATTATTACTTTATAGATAATGAGTTTTACTGGAGCGGCGCGAAGGTCTATAACGATGACCCGAGGTATGAGATAGAGAGGTACACATATTTCTGCAAGGCAGTCCTCTCGGCACTCCCCGTTATTGATTTCAGACCGGACCTCATCCATTGCCATGACTGGCAGACCGGTATTATTCCGGTTTATCTCAAGGAGCGTTTTGCCGGAAGCGATTTTTACCGTGGAATAAAGAGCGTTATTACGATCCATAACCTCAAGTTCCAGGGAAAGTGGGATGTAAAAACGGTACAGAGCATAACCGGGCTTCCGGATTACTATTTCACACCGGACAAGCTTGAATCCTATAAGGATGCGAACCTTTTAAAGGGAGGTATCGTATTTGCGGATGCAATAACAACTGTTTCTGATACATACGCGGAGGAGATAAAGACTCCTTTCTTCGGAGAAGGACTTGATCCGCTTCTCCGGGCAAGGTCAAATTCGCTTCGCGGTATCGTAAACGGAATTGATTACAGCGATTTCGATCCCGCTACGGATCCCCATATAGTAAAGAAGTACAACGCAGTCAATTTCCGCAAGGAGAAGGTTAAGAACAAGCACGCCCTCCAGGAGGAACTGGGGCTTACCGTGGATGACAAGAAGATGATGATCGGTATTGTCTCCCGGCTTACCGACCAGAAGGGTCTGGACCTTATCGCTTACATTATGGACGAGCTCTGTCAGGACGACATCCAGCTTGTTGTTCTCGGAACAGGTGAGGAACGCTATGAGAATATGTTCCGCCACTTTGACTGGAAGTACAATAATAAGGTATCCGCCAATATTTACTATTCGGATGCGCTTTCCCACAAGATCTACGCTGCGTGCGATGCATTCCTTATGCCTTCGCTCTTTGAGCCCTGCGGACTGAGCCAGCTTATGGCGCTTCACTACGGAACCATTCCTATCGTAAGACAGACCGGAGGACTTAAGGATACCGTGGAGCCGTACAATGAGTACGAGAGCACGGGGACAGGCTTTGGCTTTGTTAATTACAATGCTCACGAGATGCTCGCAACCATCCGTTATGCAGAGAGGATATATTACGATCGCAAGCGCGAGTGGAACAAGATGATCGACAGGGCAATGGCAGTTGACTTTTCATGGGAGGTTTCGGCTAAGAAGTACCAGGAGATGTATATGTGGCTCTGCCCGGATTATGATGCCGACAAGGAATAGAAAATGATCAAGAGTATGACAGGCTTCGGCAGAAGCGAGATAACCGTTCATGACAGAAAATTTACGGTCGAGATAAAGAGCGTCAACCATCGCTATCTTGATGTCAACATCAAGATGCCGAAGGCTCTTAATTTTTTCGACGCGGCAATAAGACAGGAACTTAAGAAATATATGTCGCGGGGCAAGGTGGATCTCTATATTACATACGAGAATATGGGAGAGACTACTGCTTCGGTCAAATACAACAAGGACCTTGCGGCAGAGTATCTGAAGTATCTTGGGCAGATGGCCGAGGAATTCGGCCTTGAGAATGACATACGGGTATCGACACTATCCAAATATCCCGAGGTTTTTGAGATGGAAGAGGGAGAGACGGACGAGGAGGAGCTCTGGAAGGATCTTCAGTGTGCCATCGATCAGGCCTGCGAGGTCTTTGTAAAGACAAGGATCACGGAAGGAGAGAACCTCCGCAGTGATCTCACGGAAAAGATCCGTCATATGCAGGAGCTGGTTGCTTTTATAGAGAAGCGCTCGCCCGGAATTATCGAAGAGTACAGAGGAAGGATCGATGCCAGAGTTCGGGAGATCCTTGGGGATGTCAAGGTGGACGAGGGAAGGCTTCTCACGGAGGTTACGGTATTTGCCGATCGTATCTGCGTTGATGAGGAGATAGTAAGGCTTAAGAGCCACATGGCAACCGTGCTTGATGAGCTTGACAAGGGGGAAAACATCGGAAGAAAGCTGGATTTCCTTGCACAGGAGCTCAACCGTGAGGCAAATACGATTCTTTCGAAGTCGACAGATCTTGAAATCGCAAATTGCGGAATTGAGTTAAAAACCGAGATTGAAAAGGTTCGCGAGCAGATTCAGAATATAGAGTGATCTGCAGGGCATCGGAGGTTTAGTTATGGAAAAAAAGGGTATTCTGATCGTTATATCCGGTTTTGCCGGCGCGGGCAAGGGAACGGTGGTCAACAGACTGCGCGAGAAATATGAAGGATACGCGTTATCGATTTCAATGACTTCGAGAAATCCGCGTCCCGGAGATGTGGAGGGGAAGAATTATTTTTTCGTAACCCGTGAAAAATTTGAAAAAACTATTGCGGAAAACGGACTTCTTGAGTATGCTGAATATTGTGGCAATTATTACGGCACCCCGAAGGCCTATGTTGAGGAGCAGCTTGAAAAGGGAAACAATGTTATCCTTGAGATAGAGATTCAGGGAGCCACAAATATTAAAAAGGCATTTCCCGAAAGTCTTCTTATATTTATTACCCCGCCCAGCGCTGCCGAGCTTGAGAAGCGTTTGAGAGGAAGAGGCACCGAAACCGAGGAGCAGATCGGAAAAAGACTCGGAAGAGCAGCCGAGGAGAGTGCCGGCATGGACACTTACGATTATATAGTTGTCAACGATGAAGTTGAGAAATGTGTGGATGAGATTCATTCGATAATAGACATCGCCCACAGGGAGCCTGTCCGGATGAAGACCTTTATCTCGGAATTGCAGGATCAGCTTAAAGTTTATAAATAGTCAAAGGAGAATAAAAAAATGTTACACCCTTCTTATGTGGATCTTATGAATGTGGTCAATAAGGATGTCGGAGAGGATGAAAAACCTGTTGTAAGCAGCCGTTATTCAATCGTAATGGCGTCCGCGAAGAGAGCGAGACAGCTTGTAAGCGGTGACCCTCAGCTTGCTGGACAGGAGGATGACAAACCTCTTTCCATCGCGGTTAAGGAGATCAACGACGGTAAGGTTTCAATACTTCCGAGTATAGAGGACTGATGAATTTGCCGGAATGGGGAAAGGAGTGGATTTCCTGTTTCGGCATTTTTTACGGATTAGGATTATATAATGAAGATATTGATGGTTTCGCTCGGCTGCGACAAGAATCTCGTTGATACCGAAAAAATGCTCGGAATACTTTCCGGGAGAGGATATGAGTTTACCTACGAAGAGTCTGAGGCAGAGGCTGTTATAGTAAATACCTGCTGTTTTATCGGTGATGCCAAGGAGGAAAGCATTAACACGCTCCTTGAGATGGCTGAGCTTAAAAAGAGCGGACAGGTTAAAGCGCTTATCGCAGCCGGATGCCTGTCCCAGCGCTTTAAGGAAGAAATCCAGAAAGAAATCCCCGAGGTGGACGCTCTTGTGGGAACGATGTCGGTGCAGTCTATAGCGGATACTCTTGACAAAATACTGGAGGGGAAGGCCTGCAACACCTTTATGCCCCTTGATTCTTCACCGGTTGTCAAGGCGAAAAGGATACTGACGACCGGCGGACACTTCGCTTATCTGAAGATAGCCGAGGGATGTGATAAGAATTGCACATATTGTATAATACCGAAGGTTCGTGGAGGATACCGCTCCGTACCGATGGAGGAACTGCTTGAAGAGGCAGCCCGGCTTGCGGATGACGGGGTAAGGGAGCTTCTCCTTGTGGCACAGGAGACGACCCTTTACGGAAAGGATATCTACGGCAGAAAGGCATTGCCGGAATTACTCCACAGGCTTTGCGGGATACCGGGAATCTACTGGATAAGGATACTTTACTGCTATCCCGAAGAAATAACAGATGAACTTATTGAGACGATAGCGACGGAAAGCAAGATATGCCATTACCTTGATATTCCCGTCCAGCACGCTTCGGATGATGTTTTAAGGCGGATGGGAAGGTGGACAAACCAAAAGCAGCTGCGGGAGGTTGTGGAAAAACTCAGGACGAGGATTCCCGATATTGCGCTGAGGACTACCCTTATCGCCGGATTTCCGGGGGAAACCCAGGAGGATTTCGAGGAACTGTACCGCTTTGTAAATGATATTGAGTTTGACAGACTGGGAGTGTTCCCATACTCCCGTGAGGAGGACACGGTGGCTGCCGGCATGCCGGATCAGATACCGGAGGAGACAAAGGAGTTCAGACGGGGCGAGCTCATGGAGCTTCAACAGGCGATATCCTTTGAAAAAAATGAATCGCTGATAGGTACAGTAACAACTGTTATGATAGAGGGAAAGGTCGCGGATGAGGATACTTATGTAGCCAGAACGTATCGCGACGCACCGGATGTGGACGGATATCTTTTCCTTAATACCACGGCAAATCTTGTGTCCGGGGATCTTGTGAAGGTGCTTATCACCGATTCGAATGAGTATGATCTGATTGGAGAAATATATAATGGATAATACCGGGAACAAGGAAAATAAAGGGACTAAAATCTGGAATGTTCCGAATATTCTTACAAGCTTCAGGATGGTGCTGATAATCCCCTTCGTGCTTGCCCTTTTGGGAGCAAACGCAGGCTGGTATGGGGAAAAGCATTTCTTTACCGCATGTATAGTAGCAGATGTTATCTTTTTGTTCGCCAGCTTGACGGATCTTTTTGACGGCAAGATAGCAAGACACTACAACCTTGTTACGAATTTCGGAAAGTTTATGGATCCGCTGGCGGACAAGGTGCTGGTGTGCTCCGGGCTTATCTGCCTGGTCGAAATGGGACGGGTTCCCGCGTGGGTGGTTATCGTTATCATCGCAAGGGAGTTTATCATTAGCGGATTCAGACTTGTGGCTTCGGATGCCGGAATCGTCATAGCTGCAAGCTACTGGGGCAAATGGAAGACCACAATGCAAATGACACTTGTTATTATGGCAATCCTTGACCTCAGCCCTTATATTCCCTTCTATGGAGTATTAACAACGATAGTTATGTATGTCGCGGTGGCGTTGACCATCATATCACTTGTGGATTATGTTATAAAGAATCATAAGGTTCTCATGCAGTAAACGCAGTACAAGGAGATTACTATGAAACTGGATAAATCCGGAGGGGATACCTACTCCAGAACCGTAAAAATTTGTGGCATAAGCGAGGATAAGGTTCTTGCAATGATCGGAGACATTCTTGCGGATAGTGGGGATACGGAAGTTTCCGTTACGAGTCTCGTGGGAGAGGTTCATATAAAGGTATCGGCGGCTTCAGAGGACAAAAAGTCCGCGAGAAAGCTTATCAAGCCGGTTATTTCCCGGCTTAAGGAGCTTTTCGGTTCCTATATATATACGACCGATGAGGAGATCACGCTTGAAAAATCCGTGGTTGACCTTCTGCTTGCCAACAACCTTACGGTTTCGTGCGCGGAGTCCTGTACCGGAGGAATGGTCAGCGCAAGGCTTATCAATGTTCCGGGGGTGTCGGAGGTTTACAAATCCGGATACATCACATATTCGAATAAATCCAAGAGAAAGATCCTCGGCGTAAGGAGAAGCACCATCGATAAATACGGCGTTATCAGCGCCGAGACCGCAATGGATATGGCAAAGGGTCTGGCAGGGATAACAAAGGCTGATATCTGTCTAAGCGTTACCGGAAATGCGGGGCCCGATGCGGCGGAGGGAAAGCCTGTGGGACTTGTCTTTATCGGGTGCTGCATAAAGGGGAAGGTCAAGGTTACCGAGGCCAGATTTATCGGTGAGAGAAATGAGATACGCGAAGCTGCGACTGCGGCGGCTCTCTCCTTCTTAAGACACAATATGCTCGAGTATTACAGCCGTGTTACCTTCGGAAACGAGGATGAGGATTGACAGGGTGTCCTTTCCGGGACAGACTTTGTCCGGCGTGTATAAAAAGAATATAAATTTTATCCGGGAGGACTTGCGGGGGCAGGTCCTTTCGTGTTATTATCCCTAAACCGCGGGAGCATTACCCTGTTTATAAGGTGAATTTTGCCGGTATTTTTGGGAAAAACATGATAGAGAGGAATATATTACTCTCAAAAAGGTGTATTTTAGGATTGTAAAATAAAAAGGATTTTTGATTTTTTTCAAAAATACGATTGACAAAATCGAACGAATGTTTTATTCTCGTATAAGAAAGCGAACATTCGTTCCCAAAAGGAGATTCTATAATGGAAAACGAAGAGAAGAGAAAAGCTCTTGAGGCAGCCCTTAGCCAGATTGAGAAGCAGTATGGCAAGGGTACGGTAATGAGACTGGGCGACCCCAATGCCCAGATGAATGTTGAAACTATCCCTACCGGATCAATAAGTCTTGATATCGCTCTCGGACTTGGGGGAATTCCGAAGGGAAGAATCGTGGAGATATACGGACCTGAGTCCAGCGGTAAAACCACCGTTACTCTGCACATGATAGCGGAAGTCCAGAAGAGAGGCGGTATCGCCGGCTTTATCGATGCGGAGCACGCGCTCGATCCCGTATATGCAAAGAATATCGGTGTGGATCTAGATAATCTCTACATCTCCCAGCCTGACAACGGTGAGCAGGCTCTTGAGATCGCTGAGACCATGGTCCGTTCCGGAGCGGTTGATATTGTTGTAGTCGATTCCGTAGCTGCTCTCGTTCCAAAGGCGGAGATTGACGGAGATATGGGAGATTCCCATGTCGGACTCCAGGCGAGACTTATGAGCCAGGCCCTCAGAAAGCTTACCGCGGTTATAAGCAGATCCAACTGTGTAGTCGTATTCATCAACCAGCTTCGTGAGAAGGTCGGTATAATGTTCGGCAATCCCGAGACCACCACCGGAGGCCGCGCGCTTAAATTTTATTCATCCGTCAGACTTGATGTGCGCCGCATCGAGTCCATAAAGCAGGGCGGTGAAGTCATCGGTAACCGCACAAGGGTAAAGGTAGTTAAAAACAAGGTGGCACCTCCGTTTAAGGAAGCGGAATTCGATATAATGTTTGGCGAGGGAATCTCCACAGCCGGAGATATTCTTGACAAGGCAGCCGATGCGGATATTATTGTGAAGTCCGGTGCGTGGTATGCATATAACGGCGAGAAGATCGGACAGGGACGGGAGAACGCAAAGCAGTATCTTAAGGACAACCCTGCCCTTATGTCTGAGGTCGAGGCCAAGGTTCGTGATCATTACGGACTTAACGGAGAAAAGGCCGGAGCCGGGGCGGGCGCAAACGGTGAGGCAGCGGGTGAGGAGACGGCTTCTGCCGCAAAGACATCCGGCAGAGGAACAAGGGGCTCAAAGTCCGCAGAAGAATAATAGGGTGGTAGAGGTTATCATGCTTGTTACGCAGATACTTCCTCTGGATAAAAAAAGAAGCCGTGTATGGCTCGACGAGGAGTTCGCCTTTGTTTTGTACAGGGGCGAACTTCGTCGATTTAATATCTCGGAGGGTAAGGAGCTGGCTCCGGAAATCTACAATGAAATAATGAAAGAACTTCTGCCGAAAAGGGCAAAGCTTAGAGCGATGAATCTCCTGAAAAACCATGCCTACTCGGTCGCGCAGCTTAAGAATAAGCTTAGGGAAAGCTATTATCCCGAGGAGCTTGTGGAGGAAGCCGTAGATTATGTGGACTCATACGGATATGTTGACGACCAAAGGCTTTCAGAGGAATATATAAGAATCCACCTTCAGGATAAGAGCCGGATGAGGATTAAACAGGATCTTATAAGAAGGGGTATTTCCACGGAAATCATTGAAAGCGCTTTTGATAATTGCGAGGAGGAGGGCTTTAGACAGGACGAGTCCGGGCAGATAAAAGAACTTCTCAGGAAAAGAGGATTTGACTCCGGAAACGCTACGGCCGCAGAGTGGGCCAGGCAATACGGTTTTCTTGTGAGACGGGGATTTTCACCGGATTTGATACGGAGCGCCCTCGGCGATTTATGAGATGAGCATCGGCTTAAATACTTGACATAACTATCTCAAACGATTAAAATAACAATGTTGTACTATGAAAATTAAATAAGGAGGTGCTCCTGTAATGCGTATGCCACCAATGTCAATTCCTTTGGTCGCATTCATCGGCATTCTCGCTGGCGTGATAATAATTACTGCTGTTTTGGCAGTACTTATAACAAGCAACTACCTCAAGAAATCGGCTTCCAGAACAATCGGAACAGCCGAGGATAAGGCCAGAGAGATAATAGATGAAGCATTGAAAACTGCTGAAGCTGAGAAGCGTGAATCCGCTCTCAAGGCGAAGGAGGAAGCTATCCGCATAAAGAACGAGACTGACCGGGAGGTCAAGGAACGCCGCGCGGAGGTATCCAAGAGCGAACACAGGATTCAGCAGAAGGAAGAAGCGATCGATAAGAAGACGGACGCAATAGAGCGTCGTGAGCAAAGCCTTTCAGCAAGGGAAGAAAATCTCAACAAGATGAAGGAAGAGTTTTCCAAGCTGAATGAGCAAAGATTGCAGGAACTGTAAAGAATTTCCGGATTAACCTCTGAACTGGCAAAAGAGTACTTACTGAAAATTGTTGAAGATGAAGTCAGACATGACGAAGCCCTGATGATCAAGGAAATGGAGAACAGGGCAAAAGAGGAAGCGGATAAGAAGGCGAAGGAATATGTCGTAACTGCTATCCAGAGATGTGCTGCAGACCATGTCTCCGAGACAACGATCTCCGTTGTACAGCTTCCTAACGACGAGATGAAGGGACGAATAATAGGAAGAGAGGGAAGAAATATCCGTACTCTCGAGACTATGACAGGCGTAGAGCTTATCATAGACGATACTCCCGAAGCAGTCGTTCTTTCTGCATTTGATCCCGTGCGCCGCGAGGTTGCAAGGATCGCCCTCGAAAAGCTCATTGTTGATGGACGCATCCATCCTGCGAGAATCGAGGAGATGGTCGAGAAGGCACAGAAAGAGGTGGACCAGACGATCAAAGAGGAAGGCGAGGCTGCCGTACTCGAGGTCGGTGTACATGGTCTTCATCCCGAGCTGGTTAAGCTCCTCGGCCGCATGAAGTATCGTACAAGCTACGGGCAGAATGCTCTTAAACATTCTATCGAGGTTGCACATCTCTCCGGACTGCTTGCTTCCGAGCTTGGTCTTGATGTAAGACTTGCCAAGCGTGCAGGACTTCTGCACGATATCGGTAAGGCTGTGGACCACGAGATGGAAGGCTCCCATGTTCAGCTTGGCGCTGAGCTGTGCCGCAAGTACAAGGAGAACGCGGTGGTTATCAATGCCGTTGAGTCTCATCACGGAGATGTGGAAGCAACTTCACTTATCGCATGTATCGTACAGGCCGCTGATACAATTTCCGCGGCAAGACCGGGAGCCCGCAGAGAGACTCTCGAGATTTATACCAGCCGTTTAAAACAGCTGGAAGATATTTCCAACAATTTCAAAGGTGTAGAAAAGTCTTTTGCTATTCAGGCGGGACGAGAAGTTCGAGTTATGGTTATCCCAGAGCAGATATCGGATACCGATATGGTTCTGCTTGCGCGTGATATTTCAAAGCAGATTGAGGCTGAGATGAAATATCCCGGACAGATCAAGGTCAATGTCATTCGCGAAAGCCGTGTGACTGACTATGCAAAGTAATCATAGCTACAGTTTTTGTCAAACATTACTTAAAGCAAATAATGCCATTACCGCAAGGTAGTGGCATTTTTTTGCCAAATTATACATAAATCTGTATATATACTCATTAAAATAAATCAAAATTACCTATTGAATGAATATGTACTTCTGTTGTAGAATAGGCACAGTGTATATTTGTATGATTGTATACAATAATAAACAAGAGGAGTGACCACATTCTATGAAAGCCTACAGCGAAATGACGCATGAAGAACTTACAGCACTTAAAAGCGAGCTTGAAAAAGCGTACGAGGACGCAAAAGGGAAAGGCCTTAAGCTTGATATGTCAAGAGGAAAGCCCAGCCCTGCACAGCTTGACTTTTCAGCCGGATTTCTCAACGCAATATCCGAGGGTGACAGTCTTCTTGCGGAAAACGGCACCGATACGAGAAACTACGGCGTGATGGACGGTATTCCCGAGGCTAAGAAGCTTATGGCGGATATTATGGGTGTAAAGGATCCGGAATCTGTTATTGTATGTGGAAACGCGAGTCTTAATATTATGTTTGATACCGTCTCCCGTTCCTATACACACGGTGTAAACGGTCATACCCCCTGGTGCAGGCTTGATAAGGTAAAATTCCTCTGCCCCGCACCCGGCTACGACAGACACTTCCGGGTTACGGAGTATTTTGGTGCAGAGCTTATAACTGTTCCCATGACTCCCAACGGCCCCGATATGGATGTGGTTGAGAATTATGTAAATAATGATGCGTCGGTGAAGGGCATCTGGTGTGTTCCCAAGTATTCAAATCCCCAGGGATACAGCTATTCCGACGAGACGGTAAAGAGATTTGCCGCCCTTAAGCCCGCCGCTGAGGATTTCAGGATTTTCTGGGATAATGCCTATGCGATACACCACCTTTATGATGAGCCCGAGAAGCAGGATAATATCCTTGATATACTTGAAGAGTGCAGGGCAGCCGGAAACCCGGATCTTGCCTATGTATTTGCTTCCACATCAAAGGTAACCTACGCCGGCGGCGGAATATCGGCTGTTGCCTCCTCACCCGCAAACCTTGACTGGATAAAGAAGTCGATGACGGTCCAGACTATCGGCTACGACAAGGTCAACCAGCTAAGACACGTGAGATTTTTCAAGGATATTGAGGGTGTGAAGGCTCATATGAAAAAGCATGCCGATTCAATGCGCCCGAAATTTGAGGCAGTGGAGCGGGTCCTCGAGGAGGAGCTCGGCGGACTTGGCATCGGAAGCTGGACAAAGCCCAACGGAGGATATTTTATCTCCTTTGATTCGCTTCCGGGATGTGCGAAAGCAATCGTGGCAAAGTGCAAGGAGGCGGGTGTTACCCTTACGGGTGCGGGAGCGACCTTCCCTTACGGAAAGGATCCCGAGGATAAGAATATCCGCATCGCACCTTCATTCCCCTCGCCTGAGGAGATGGCGCAGGCAACCGACCTGTTTGTCCTCTGTGTAAAACTTGTGAGCGTGGATAAGCTTTTGGAGAATGCATAATATGGAAGAAATAAAGAGACTGAGCCGGGACCTTGTCGCAAAGGGAGCGATAATAGACTATTACCGGGATACTATGCAGATACCGAACGGCAATATAGCAAAGTGGGACCTGATCGACCACAAGGGGGCTGCGGCGATGGTGGCTGTCCGCGAGGACGGAAAGCTGATCCTTGTAAGGCAGTACAGAAATGCCCTTGAGAGAGAAACCTTAGAGCTTCCCGCGGGAGGGCTTAACGGCCGTGATGAGCCGACGGATGTGGCAGCTATCAGGGAACTCAAAGAGGAAACCGGGTATATAGCGGATAAGGTTCGGCTGCTGACATCCATATATACAACAGTTGCCTTTTGCAACGAAAAGATCGACATTTATCTTGCGGAGAACCTTAAAAAACACGGCAAGCAGCAGCTTGATGAGGACGAGTATGTGGGGGTTGAGGTGTACGATCCGGATGAACTGGTTGAAATGATATATTCAGGCAGGATACAGGACTCCAAAACGATCTGTGGGATCATGATGTACGCTTATATGAGAAAAATAGAGTGAGTTATAGTTGTAACCTATAGATATTTCCATGCTGATCCCTGAGAAGGGCTTATTATGGGGATAGAACGAAAAAAAATAATTTTGCAACATATCTGTAACAAATTAAAAAAACTTTGAGGGCAAAAATGTTCCCACAAACATTTGTTTCGACAATATATTGGGTTTTTAAAAATATTAAAAACCCTTATCTTGTGGAGGTAGAAAATTAGTAGAAATTTCGGAGATTTTATAGTAAATTTTGCCACCTTGCTTTTATAAAAGGTCATATATATAATAGGCTTTGTCGCCTCTGAGGATTCCCGGTCTTCGGTACGCAAAGAGTCGCAGGCGACTCTCTGTTCCGGTAAATTATTACAGAATATTCGGGCGGCAAAGGAGTAGAGCAGATGAACGAAGAATTGGACTCATTTTTGACATATCTGGAAGATGAAAAGAAAATGTCCGAGAATACCCGTTTGTCCTATAAGCGTGATCTTGTCAAACTGCAGCAGTACTGCAACGGACTTGCTATACATGATGCCCGTCAGGTATCGGCAGCAAATCTTAAATCCTACATTGTATATCTCGAGGCCGGAAGCTTCAAGGCTGCAACCATATCCAGAAATGTTGCATCCATCCACGCTTTCTTCCATTATCTTTACAATGAGCATATAGTGGAGACTGATGTGTCGGAGTGCCTTCAGGCTCCGAAGATCGAGAAGCATGTTCCGGAGATCATGACTGAGGAGGAGGTAAAGCGTCTGCTTGCACAGCCCAAGAATACCGATCCCAAGGGGGTCAGGGACAAGGCTATGCTCGAGCTCCTCTATGCTACAGGTATCCGCGTCTCCGAACTTATCGGGCTTAAGGTCTCCGATGTGGATCTCTCAAGGAGCCTTCTGACCTGCAAGAACAGAGTTATTCCCTTCGGGGTTAACGCAAGGGATGCCCTTGTTGAATATTTAAGAGAGAGCAGAGATTCTCTGTTAAAGGGAAATGAGAGTGATATTCTCTTTCCGAGCTGCCTCGGCGACCCCATGAGCAGGCAGGGATTCTGGAAGCTTATAAAGGCGTACGGCAAAAAAGCCGGGATAGAGATGGAGATAACTCCCCATACCCTGCGCCATTCCTTCGCCGCACACATGATGGCCGGAGGAGCGGATGTACACAGCGTTTCCGAAATGCTGGGACATTCTGATGTATACACGACACAGGTATACGCAAAACTCGGGGAGAGTGATCTCAGAAAGGTTTACAGCGGGGCACACCCGAGAGGATAAAAGACAAAGACGGCGGATAAAAGACAATTACATATTATGTAAACTTGTGTTATAATACAAACTGATATTGAATAAAACAAGCTTATAGGAGGAAATGCATGGCAAACAATGACATTACCAAGGACGACCTCGTTAAACTTGCGAATCAGATGATCAAGATGCGCTCCGCGATAGACTCGGATCATCTGAAAAAGATCTTTTCAAAGATCTCCTTATCGGATTTTACGATCTTGAAAAAGGTGTACGGAGAGGTCAGCGAAGAACACATTACGGAACCGATTTATCTTTCATCTCTTGCGGAGAAATTCAAGGTAACGATCAGCCAGACTTCGTCAGGGGTAAAACGGCTGCAGACGAAGGGCTATGTTTACTGGGAACACGACGAGAAAGGGACATATATAAGGCTCTCGGAGACCGGACACAGGCTTATGACGGAGCAGCAGGAGATATTAAACGATTATTTTTACAATGTTGTAAAGCGGATAGGCTACCTGAGATTCATACAGATGGTGGATACGGTCAAGAGCCTCGAGGAGGTTATGGATGAGGAAGCCTGTAAGATGATAGGTGAAAAAACGGACAACTGAGTAAACAGCATATAAAAGACATGATAAAAGCAGGGATCGAAACCCCTGCTTTTGTTTATTTCCGCCCGGTGGAAAACGCGGAACCGGATTTTGCAGCTTTATATACCGCCCGACTGTTTAACTTAGACCGTATCGGCGATATCGTAGATAAGCCTCTCGGAAGCCTCCCAGCCGAGGCAGGGATCCGTTATGGACTTTCCGTAGATATGCTCGCCAATCTTCTGGCTGCCTTCCTCGATATAGCTCTCAATCATCAGACCCTTGACGAGCTTATGAAGATCGGGATTTATCTTGCGGTTGTGCATTACCTCCTTGGCGATACGGATCTGCTGTTCAAACTGCTTGTTTGAATTTGAGTGGTTCGTATCCACAACACACGCGGGATTTTTAAGCTCCATCTTTTCATACATATCCAGAAGACGCATCATATCCTCGTAGTGGTAATTGGGGGTGTTGTTCCCGTGCTTGTTGGTAGCCCCACGGAGGATGGTATGAGCCAGCTCGTTTCCGCTTGTGTTTACCTCCCAGCCGCGATAGATGAAGGAGTGGGGGTGCTGCGCCGCAAAAACGGAGTTGAGCATAACGGAGAAGTCGCCGCTGGTGGGGTTCTTCATTCCCGCGGGTACATCAAAGCCGCTTACGGTAAGACGGTGCTGCTGGTCTTCAACGGAACGGGCTCCGACTGCCACATAGGAGAGAAGATCCGAGAGATAACGCCAGTTTTCCGGATAGAGCATCTCGTCCGCCGCGGAAAGGCCGGTCTCGGAGACGGCGCGTATATGCATGTGTCTTATGGCGATAAGACCGGCAAGGAAATCCACTCCCTTCTCCGGGTTTGGCTGATGGATCATGCCCTTGTATCCGCCGCCGTTTGTACGGGGCTTATTGGTGTATATTCTCGGGATGAGGATAAGCTTATCCTTAACCTTGTCGTTCACCTTTGCCAGACGGTTTACATAATCACAAACCGAATCCTCGTTGTCGGCGGAGCAGGGACCTATGATCACCAGAAACTTATCGCTTTTACCGGTGATAACATCTTTTATCTGGGCGTCCCTTTCCTCCTTGATCTTAACCACCTCTGCGGGCAGGGGGTACTGTTCGCGGATCTCATCCGGAGTGGGAAGCTTTTTTATAAACTCGAAACTCATTTCTTATTCCTCATTTCTGTAATAAAATTTATGGATCTTGCATTATATCACAGACATTGCTTCGCAAGTCTGTGATCGATTCCGGTTTCGCTTCGCGAATATTATATCACAATTTGTATTGTAAATCGCTACAAAATATGAAATTTCTAAAAAAAGCCTTTTTGCATCAAACTAATTATGATATACTGTTGGATAGGTGTGGGGTGAGAAAATAAGGAAATTTGGTCTATGGATGATAAAAATACGGAAAACCGCAGAGACCGTAAAGACTTAATGAAAAAAATCATCATTGCCGTGCTGATCGTCCTTTTGATCTTCCCGAATATCATAAGCGTTTTTATGCTGGTGAGACAGGCAAAGCTGGAGGACAGGATAAACCGTCTTTCGGATGAGATTGCAAGGATGAGGCTCGGGACCTACGGAGATATCGGAAGACTTTCGGATGAGGGCAGAGTAGCTGTGATAAAGGCCTTTCCGGAGCTTATGGATAGTGAGCCCGGGGAAAGGGATACGGCTATTGCGGAGCTTCCGGCGGAGGCCGGAGAGGATGAAGAACGACCGGCAGCTGCAGGTGATGCGGCCGGGGACAAAGAGGAGACTGCTTTTTCCACCGAGGATGTTGTCTGGGCTTTTTCTGCGAGGGGAGAGATAGAAGAGCCTGCCCACAAGGTTTACCTTACATTTGATGACGGACCGAGCGAATATACGGACGATATACTTGATATTCTCTCCCGATATGGTGTAAAAGCCACATTTTTTGTGGTAGGTAAGGAAAGCGATGCAGATATAGAGCTGTACAGGAGGATAGTCGAGGAGGGACACACACTCGGAATGCACTCCTACAGCCATGTATATTCAAGGATTTACGCCAGCGAGGAGAGCTTTACCGCTGATCTTGACAAAATATCGGGGCTTCTTGAGGAGGCGACGGGAGTAAAGCCGGAATTTTACAGGTTTCCCGGAGGAAGCTCAAATGCCGTCAGCAATCTTGATATGCACCGGTTTATCAAGATACTTGATGACAGGGGAATCTCGTATTTTGACTGGAATGTTGCTTCCGGTGATGCGACAAGGGAACTGCTGAGCTCCCAGACCATCCTTGCCAACTCAACCCGGGGGATAACAGAGCGCGGAACATCTGTCATCCTTATGCACGATTCCGTGGCAAGACCCACCACGGTTCAGGCTCTGCCTCAGATAATCGAGACGATACTGAACATGGAGGATACAGCAATTTTACCTATCACATCCGATACCGAACAGGTACGGCATGTAGAATAAAAGGAGGATTTTTACATGGGTTTTTTTGGAGACCTTAAACAGGACCTTTCACAGGCCGTAAACGAATTGCTTCCGAATGACAATAAAGCCCAGGAAGCAGCTGCAGAGGATAAGGAAGTTACTGCTCCGGAAGAGAACACGGACACATCCGTCCTTGCAGAGCCCGCAGCAGAGGACAGCAGCATTTCCGCCGAAGCTGAAACGGAGGCATCCGGGGTAGCGGAGAAGGAAGAAGGAGAGACAATGAGTGAGGATGAGTACGAGAAGCTTTTAAACGAAGCTCTCGGCAGCGATATTCCCCTCGATGAGACTGCACCCGCGGCAGAGCCAGCAGCAGGCGGAGATTTAACAGAGGCGGAGAATGCGCTTGACAGTGTATTCGCGGATATGGAGGCTGCCGCCGTGACGGAGAGCCCGGAGCCGGTAAGCGAGCCCGAGCCTGTTTATGAAGAAGTAAAAGAAGATTTTAATAAAGGAGCAGAAAGAAAAATGGACAGTAATGTTAATTATGCAGACGAAACATCAGTCATCACACTGGGTATGACTGTAAACGGTGATATTTCGGCGGAGGGATCCCTTGAGATCCTCGGAAGCGTAAAGGGAAATATCGATGTAACCGGAAAGCTCAATGTAACCGGTCATGTAAACGGTAATTCAAAGGCACACGAGATTTTTGCCGAAAATGCTAAGATAACCGGCGATGTATGCAGTGAGTCTTCGATCAAGATCGGAACCGGCACCGTTGTAGTCGGAAATATCACAGGCTTTTCCGCAGCAATCGCCGGTGCGGTAAAGGGAGACATCGATGTACACGGTCCCGTTATCCTTGATTCATCAGCTATCGTAATGGGCAATATTCGTTCAAAGTCCGTACAGATCAACAACGGCGCCGCTATCGAGGGCAACTGCTCCCAGTGCTATGCCGATGTCAGCCCCACATCCTTCTTTGATGATTACAAGCCCGAGGTAATCGGAAAGAAAGAGAAGAGCGAGAAGAGCGGTAAAAACGACAAGTAATTTGGATTCGACAAGGGAGATCACTTATGAGAATACTGTTAAAGCTGAGCGGTGAGGCACTTGCGGGTCCGAACAAGACCGGATTTGACGAGGAAACCGTCAGAAAGGTTGCACTTCAGGTAAAGCAGCTTGTAGATGACGGAATCCAGGTCGGAATAGTGACCGGCGGCGGTAATTTCTGGCGCGGTCGCTCCAGCGAGAATATCGATCGTACAAAGGCGGACCAGATAGGAATGCTCGCGACCATAATGAACTGCATCTATGTTTCCGAGATATTCAGAAGCGTAGGAATGATGACAAATGTTCTCACCCCCTTTGAGTGCGGTTCCTTTACGAAGCTGTTTTCAAAGGACCGTGCAAATAAATACTTTTCAAAGGGAATGGTGGTATTCTTTGCCGGCGGTACGGGACATCCCTATTTTTCAACCGATACCGGAGTGGTACTCCGTGCCATTGAGGTTGAGGCGGATATGATCCTTCTTGCCAAGTCCATCGACGGAGTATACGACTCGGATCCCGCCAAGAACCCGGGCGCCGTCAAGTATGACCAGGTATCGATCGATGAGGTAATCGAGAAGAATCTTCAGGTTGTGGACATGACCGCCTCGATCCTTGCAAGGGACAATCATATGCCTATGAAGGTATTTGGTCTGGGTGAGGAAAACAGCATCGTAAATACAATGAAGGGTAAGTTTACCGGGACTGTGGTAACTGTGTAAGGAGCAGAAAAATGGACGAAAGAATAAAGAGCTATGACGAAAAGATGACAAAGACCGTAGAGCATTTGGAGGCCGATTTTGCCGCTGTCCGCGCCGGAAGAGCCAATCCCCATGTGCTTGATAAGCTTCGTGTCGATTATTACGGAACCCCTACTCCGATCCAGCAGGTAGGAAATGTTACAATCCCAGAGGCGCGCATAATCCAGATCGCACCCTGGGAGAAGAGCCTTCTCAAGGAGATCGAAAAGGCTATCCTTACCTCAGACATCGGTATCAACCCGACAAACGACGGTAATGTGATAAGACTCGTTTTCCCCGAGCTTACCGAGGATCGCCGTAAGGAGCTGGTTAAGGAGATCAAGAAAAAGGCGGAGGATGCCAAGGTAGCGGTAAGAAATGTGCGCCGTGACGGTAATGACGCTTTCAAGAAGCTGGGCAAGGGAGAGGTTTCGGAGGACGAGATAAAATCCCTTGAGGATGAGCTTCAGAAGCTTACCGATAAGTACATCAAGGATATCGACGCACTCGTTGATACCAAGACAAAGGAACTCATGACCGTATAAAACGGACGGGCTTTGGAGAGCTCCGGGGCATCCCGGAGCGTTATATCAGGAAAAGAATATGCCGGATAACAGAAAAATTCCCCGCCATGTAGCGGTGATCCTCGACGGGAACGGACGCTGGGCAAAAGCAAAGGGCCTTCCGAGAAATGCCGGGCATGTCCGGGGAGCGCAGGTTGTGGAGGATATGCTTACCGTAGTGGATGAGATCGGTATCAAATATTTTACCGTATACGCATTCTCCACGGAAAACTGGAACCGCCCCCAGGACGAGGTAACGGCGCTTATGGGGCTTCTCCGTAAATATATGGTGGGAAGCCTTAGAAAGGCCGCAAAAAACAATGTTCATATACAGGTTATAGGTGACAGGACGAGACTTGATCCCGATATTATAAAAAGCATCGAGGATCTTGAAAGGGACACTGCAGCCAATACGGGGCTCCATTTCCAGATTGCCATAAACTACGGCGGCAGGGACGAGATAAGGCGTGCGGTCAAAGCAATCGCAGCAAAGGCTTCGGCCGGCGAGCTCCTGCCCGATGAGATAACAGAGCAGATGATCGCCGGGTATCTCGATACAGCGGGGATTCCGGATCCGGATCTCCTTATAAGAACCTGCAAAGAGCAGAGAATATCAAATTTTCTTCTCTGGCAGCTTGCCTATACGGAGTTTTATTTTACCGATGTCGCCTGGCCGGATTTTAACAGAGCTGAGCTGGAAAAAGCCATCGACGCGTACAACGGACGGGAGAGGCGCTTCGGTGGGCTAAAGGGTTAAGGACAGAATTTTTATTACATAATATTCGCGAAGCGAAACCGGAATCGATCACAGACTTTGCGAAGCAATGTCTGTGATATAACTATTTGATTTGAGAGGACGCACCAATGTCGTTTCTTAAAAGAGCGATCAGTGCCATAACACTGCTTGCACTTATATTTCTTTTATTTATCCTCGGAGGATACCCGCTTGCGGGAGTACTGCTTTTAATTTCATGCATAGGCTTCTGGGAGCTGAGCAAGGCCTTTGCCTGCAAAGGTGTCGCTCCGGGGGCGGAGAGAGTACCTCTTCCCGCAAAGAAAAAGATTGATTATCTCGATGTTATCGGACTTTTGACGGTGGTTGTATACTATGTGATCATGGTCTTCATGAAGGAGCCGATATACCTTTTTATGGTGGTGGTCTGCTTTGTGATAGCGATACTTTTTGTATATGTATTCAGCTTTCCGAAGGTAACCATTGACAGGATCGCGGCAGTTGCTTTTTCATTTGTATATTGTCCCGTGATGCTTTCATTCATCTATCTTACGAGGGCATCCGAGCCGTACGGAAAATACCTTATCTGGCTTATCCTCATCGGCTCCTGGGGGTGTGATACCTTCGCTTATCTTTTTGGGAGCGCTTTCGGAAAGAAAAAGATATTCCCCGTGCTCTCCCCGAACAAGTCCCTTGCGGGCTGTATCGGAGGACTTTTATCAAGCGGGGTTATAGGCGGAGTATATGCTTATTTCTATGTAATGCCGGGACTTCGGAAAATGGGAAATGACAAGCCCTATTTCTATCTGACCCTTGCGGCTATATGCCTTGTGAGTGGCCTCATCGGAATGCTGGGTGATCTCGTGGCCTCCGGAATAAAGAGAAATAAGGGCTTTAAGGATTATGCAAAGCTTATACCCGGACATGGCGGGATCATGGACAGATTTGACTCGATGATATCGACGGCACCCGCGGTATATGTGCTTTCGCTCCTTCTGATATTGAACAATTTCTAAGGAGCCGCTTTTATATAACGATAATTGATTGTCGCCTCTGTCCGGGGCGACAATAATTGTTTTAAACAAAAGATTATTATTCGGTAAAACTATGGAAGTAAAGAAAATAGCACTTCTCGGGTCTACGGGCTCGATAGGAACACAGACATTAGAGGTGGTCGACAGCTACAGCGACAGGCTTTCCGTGGTCTCCCTCGCTGCGGGGACAAATGTAAAGCTTATGGAACAGCAGGCACTTAAATATAAGCCCACTGTTGTTTGCATGTGGTCCGAAGAGGCTGCCCTTGATTTAAAGCAAAGGCTCTCCGGAACAGGGATAAAAGTGGTATCCGGAATGGAAGGGCTGATAGAGGCAGCAACCGTGGCGGGGGCGGATATCGTGCTTACCGCCGTGGTGGGAATGATAGGGATAAGACCGACCATAGCGGCGATAGAAGCCGGTAAGGACATAGCGCTTGCAAATAAAGAGACCCTTGTGTGTGCCGGACATATTATAATGCCTCTTGCAAGGGAAAAGGGGGTTAAAATACTTCCCGTCGACAGCGAGCACTCTGCCATATTCCAGTCCTTAAACGGGGAGAGGGAAAACCGGATCGCAAAGATCCTTCTTACCGCAAGCGGAGGACCCTTCAGGGGGATGACCACAGAGCAGCTCCGGGGAAAGACCGTGGAGGATGCGCTGAAGCACCCCAACTGGTCCATGGGAAGAAAGATAACTGTCGATTCCGCAAGCCTTGTAAACAAGGGGCTTGAGGTTATGGAGGCAAGCTGGCTCTTCGGAGTGCCCACCTCGAAGATAGAGGTGGTGGTCCATCCCCAGAGCATACTTCACTCCGCCGTAGAGTACGAGGACGGAGCGGTAATCGGACAGATGGGGACACCGGACATGAAGCTTCCCATCCAGTATGCGCTGTTTTATCCGGAAAGGCTTCCCATGAGCGGAAAAAAGCTTGATCTTTTTTCTGTGGCCGATATGAGCTTTGAAAAGCCGGATCCCGATGTGTTCAGGGGGCTTTCGCTGGCGCTCCGGGCGGCGGATGAGGGCGGAAGTATGCCAACGGTGTTTAATGCCGCGAATGAGCTGGCGGTCGCAAGATTTTTAGACAGGAAAATAGGATTTCTCGAAATATATGAGATCATAGAAAAGGCGATGAATGAGCATAAGGTTATACAGGCTCCTACCGTAGACCAGATCCTTGATGCGGAAAGGGAGGTTTACGAGGGATGCTGAATACTTTGATAAGTGTGCTTTGGTTTTTGCTTATTTTCCTTATTGTCGTGGTGTCGCACGAGTTCGGACATTTTATAATCGCCCGGGCAAACGGAATCCATGTTGCGGAGTTTTTCGTGGGCTTTGGACCTACGCTGATACACTGGACCATCGGCGGTACAAAGTATTCGATAAAGCTTCTTCCCCTGGGAGGCGCCTGCGTTTTTGATGTGGAGGACGACCTTGAGGATGCGATAACAAGGCGGGGAGAGAAGATTTCCGAAAAATCCGGATATGTAAGTGAGACCGGAAACAGTACGGCAGAAGAGATCTCTGGGGCGGAAAGCAAAGATATTAACCGGGATGCAAAGGAAGCCGCGGATGATCATAAATACGGAATGCCCTACCTAGAGGCAAGCGTCTGGAAAAGGCTTGCGGTCACGGTGGCGGGCCCCTTGTTTAACATAATCCTCGGTTTTATTATCTCCTTTATACTGGTAAATCTTATCGCCATAAGGGACCCCGTTGCCACAGATGTCATAGACGGAGGGGCGGCGCAGGCGGCAGGGATACTTCCGGGAGACAGGATAATCTCCTTAAACGGACAGAAGATATGTCTCTACGAGGATATCATGCTGTTCAATGCTTTATTTAACGGCGGGGATGTGCTGACTGTCTACGAGAGAGACGGAGTAAGGGGTTCCGTTGTTATTACTCCGCAGTACAACGAGGAGGAGGGACGGTATCTGCTCGGTATCTCAAACGCCGATTTCGTGGAGCTTCACGGTGCGGATGCATTTAAATACGCCTGGTATGAAATGCGCTATAACCTTAAGGCCACATACGGCAGCCTCTTTATGCTGATACGGGGAAGGGTCAAGACAAAGGATGTCTCGGGACCTGTGGGGATCGCCGTGAATGTTGTGGGAAAGACCTACGAGGAGACCAAGCAGTACGGCTTTTCCACGGTGCTTGTTAATATGATGAACATAGCGCTTATGCTTACGGTAAACCTCGGGATACTGAACCTTTTGCCGATTCCCGCTCTCGACGGAGGAAAGCTTATTTTCCTGCTTATAGAGATAATACGGGGGAAGCCGGTTCCGAGGGACAAGGAAGCGATAGTCAATTTTATCGGCGTCATATTCTTTATTGTGCTTATGGTACTGGTCTTCTTTAATGACATAAGAAATATATTCTTTTAAATGCGGATATATGCTTTAAAACCGGTATTACAGAAGCGGGATTACAGAGACGGTATTAAAGAACCGGTATTGCAGAAACGGTATCAAAGAACCGCGCAGAGGTATTAAATGAACTTTGAGGATAAATACGAACCCCCGGTGCTTGTGGGCGAGGGCAGCTTCGGAAAGGTATACAGGCTGAAGGAAAAGAAGGGCAGCGGATTTGCCGCGCTTAAGGTCATGGATAAAAAGGAGGTCTGGGAGAAGGAAAAAACCATACTCTCCTGCGCTGACCATCCCCTTTTTCCGAAGTTTATAGAGGCAGGCGAGGAGGACGGAAAATACTATATTCTTATGGAGTATATCTTCGGTGAAAACCTCGCTGATGTACTCGAAAGAAGAAAGGGCTTCGCGCAAGCCGAGGCGATGAGGATGGCGCTTACGGTGGCTGACGGGATAGGCTGGCTGCAGACAAAGGACGAGCCGGTCATCTTCCGTGACTTAAAGGCGGAAAACATAGTGTTGACCCCGGAGGGGGAGGTAAGACTGGTGGATTTCGGCTCTGCCTGCGGGCTCTACGACGGGGACCGTGCAGTGACAGGAACGAGAGGTTGCTCCGCTCCCGAGCAGTTTGAGGGGAAGGCCGGGTTAAGTTCCGATGTATATGCCTTCGGAAGGCTCTTCCATTTTATGATAACAGGTATAAATCCCGCATCAAAGGGCGGGGAGGATAAGTTTCTTCCGCTGCAGCAGTTTGACGGGGGGCTAAGCTACAGCCTTGAGCTTCTTATCGAGGATTGTACGATAGAGGACGCGGCGGAGAGGCTTCCGGATATGTACTGCGTAACGGAGAGAATGGTAAAGATCGCAAGCTGCAGCCCGAGGGAGTACAAAAAAATGGAAAAGGAAGCGCTTCTTGCGATAAAAAACCGGGAGCAGCGCGGGGTTACCTACGAGAAAAACATACGAAGATAAGCACCGTGACCATGAAACCGTTTTATTTACAGGGCTTATTAAAAAACAGGGGGTAAAATGAGGTATACAGCATCGGAATACAGGGCAAAAGGCGGCGGAGCTCTTTTGCTTGAGAAGGCGGTTATAAAGAGGGATAACACGCCGCTGCTTCTGGCGGCAGTCTGCGAAAAAGCCGGAGAGGATGAAAAAAGACTTTTAAGGGAAATGGGAGAATGGTTCCAGAATAAGGCTGTTCCCTTTGTGCTGTCGGGAAAAGGAGATTTTTCCCTGCTTTGTGAAGACCCCGGTATGGAGGGCTTTACAGCAAAGTGCGGAGCCGATGGGCTTGGATTTGTTTTTGCGGCCGGGGAAAAGGTTTTTACGGCCGGAGAAAATGTCTTTCTTATACAAAAACAGTTCGGGAAACCGGCCCTTGTATCTGCCGGTGGTGAAGACGGCGGTTTTTTTGAGATCGATAAGACCGTCACGGTGCTGATAACCGATGGTTACAAAGATTATAACAAAGATGAGCTGGACTGCCTTATATCTGCCGATAGCGGGGAGCGGATGGAAAGAGCCGTT
The DNA here is from genome assembly GCA_017479285.1 of Lachnospiraceae bacterium. Lineage (GTDB taxonomy): Bacteria > Bacillota > Clostridia > Lachnospirales > Lachnospiraceae > AC2028. The sequence goes on along the minus strand of JAFVCL010000002.1, from coordinate 26,748 downwards.
CTTGAGGTATCCTGTGATAAGGAGGAAAACAGCTTTATCTGCTTCAGGGCACAGTCATGACAGAAGGTTCAATTACAAAAAAGCTAATATTGTTTGCAATCCCGCTCTTTATGGGTCAACTGCTTCAGCAGCTTTATAATGTGGTGGACTCGGTGGTAGTCGGGAATGTTCTCGGAAAAGAGGCTCTTGCTGCGGTAAGCACGGCAGGGAGTCTTATTTTTCTTATGGTCGGTTTCATAAACGGACTGTTTATGGGATGCGGCGTTATAATCGGAAAAAGATACGGCGCGAAGGACTATGAGGCGGTTTCGGTTGCCACCCATACCGGAATCACCTTTGCGATAATAATGGGGCTTGTTCTTACGGTATTCGGATTTTTTATGACGCCTGTAATTTTAAGGTGGATGGGAACTCCGGAGGATGTCCTTCCGAATTCCACCCTGTATTTCAAGATATACTTCCTCGGCGGTCTCGGAAATGTAATGTATAATGCCTGCTGCGGAGTATTCCAGGCGGTCGGTGACTCCAAACACCCGCTCTATTACTTAATAGCAAGTACGGCGATAAATACGGTTTTGGATATAGTCTTTGTAAAGTTTCTCGGATTCGGGATCGGCGGAGCTGCCGCGGCTACGATAATAGCGCAGTTTGTCAGCGCGGGGCTTGCATTCGTAAAGCTTACAAGGGTTGACGGACCCCACAGGATATATCTTGGAAAGCTGAAGATGGATGGGGATACACTGAAGAAGGAATTAAGGATCGGACTTCCGACGGGTATCCAGAACAGTGTCATCGCCATCGGAAATGTGGTTGTCCAGTCAAATATAAATGCCTTCGGCGCCGTGGCGATGGCGGGAAGCGGAAGTTATTTCAAGCTTGAGGGCTTCGTATTTCTCCCAATTACCTGTATGACAATGGCTCTTACAACTTTTGTAAGCCAGAACCTGGGAGCGGGAAATTATGAAAGAGTAAAAAAGGGAGCGCGTATAGGAAGCGTTATCAGCGTGGGATGCGCGGAGGCAATAGGCGTCCTCGTGTTTACCCTTGCGCCGTTTCTCCTTCGTATGTTTTCGCAGGAAGCGGATGTTATCGCCATCGGGACAAGACAGGCGAGGACGGAAAGCCTTTTTTATTTTCTTCTTGCCTTTAACCACTGTCTTGCGGGCGTACTCCGGGGAGCGGGAAAAACGACTGTACCGATGGCCGTTATGCTCTCGAGCTGGTGTCTGCTTCGAATTACATACATAACGTTGATCGTAAGGATAATACCCAGAGTAAATGTTATATTCTGGGCATATCCCCTGACCTGGTCCGTCAGCGCAGTCGTTTTTGTGATTTATTATCTAAGTACCTTCAACAGGCTCCTTGCGAAGAAGGAGGTATGACCTAAAGCAGTACTTTTTTTGCGGCTGCCCCATCCGCGAAGGGTCCGGGCAGAGTACTCAGTCCCCGATGGTTTCCGAAGAAATCACTGTCAAAGGTGATGGCGGTTCCGTCGGGGTTTTCAAATCTCTGCTCGGGTTCAAAGGCACATCCCAGCACATCGCTTGTAATGATATTGTCCTTAAACTCCTTAAGGAAGGAATAAACATTTGTTACAAGCCTGTATTTTCCGTCCTTTTCGGTAAGCTCGACATTTACTTTATTCTTTTTATCGACAAGCTTTTCCTTTTCATGCTTACATACATTCGCGCCGTTGAAATAGGCATTTCCTGCCACCCACACGGGGAGATGTCCGAAGTGCGCGTTTGCGAGAGCACCCATATCAGGCATCCCGTCGCCGGCAAAGGGCTTGTTCCACTCCTCAAAGGTGGGGAATATGTCAAAGACCTTGGTGCCCACTGCCATATAATCGGCATCCTGGGGAGTCTTCTTTTTGTCCTCTATCTTAAAGTGCTGGATAAAGATATTGTTATAGATGCGGTCGTCTCCGTGGAGGATAGTCATAAAGCCCGCAACCTCGGTCCTGTGGCGGATGTGGTAGGGAGTGTAGCGGGGCTCACGCTGACCGTTGACCACGCTGTCCACACCCGAATTGATAAGGCTGAAGGAACCAAGTATTAAATTGTGTACGACAGCGATTCCTTCGCTGGGAATCGTAACGGATACCTTTGAGAGAAGGAGATTGTTGTCGATAAGCGTGGGACCGTGCCCCACCTCGACGAACACATCCGTATGGAACATGATGCCGTCCCTTGTCTTTATGCCCTCGGGTCTGAAATTATCGTGCATCAGGTTCTGGGAAACTCTTGCGCCCTGCGCCTCCCAGTCGAGCCAGACACCCATGATACAGTGGTGGATATGGTTTCTTCTAATGGTTACATCAATGCCCGCGTGGAGCTTGATCCCCGCGGTCTCCGCACCTCCAAGCTGGGAGGAGTTGCATATATGATGGATATGGCAGTCCTCGATGGTGGAGAAAACGCCGCCCATGCGACCTACGATACCTGTCTGCTCGCAGTGGTGGATATTGCAGCGGCGCACGATGTGGCTTCCGATGCGCTCCTTTGTCCAGCCGTGGAACTGACCGCGGCAAACCGCGTCCCGCTCCATCTGTGTCGGGCTCTTAACATGTTTTTTAGTAAAGTACATATCGTTTTCGGGATCCAGGTATTTTCCAAGTGAAATACCGCAGCAGCGGCTTCCGTAGATCTCGCAGTCCTCGATTATCCAGCCCTTGCTCCAGTGAGGCCCGACCATTCCGTCCTGGTAGGCGGCGGGGGGCGCCCAGGTGGTGGCTGCCTTATTGATATTAAATCCGCTGACTGTGATATAGTTTACATAATTCTTATCCGGCATGAAGCAGTTTCTGCGGACCGTTATCTCGACATTTTCCTTGTTGGGGTTCAGCCCGTGGAAATTGGCGTAGAATACCGTCTCATCTGTCTTTTCATCCTGCTCGGTGTACCACTGGAACCTGGCCTCCTCCGGCCACCAGGCGTGCTCGTCCGGCACCGCCTTTTCGCATTCCCCGATGGAGGTGGTTTCGTACATCGCAAGGTCGTTCAAAAAAACGCACCCCGTGTGGCGTATCATCGGGGAGAAATACCAGTCTCCGTATACAAAGGTCCTGTATGGATTATAGGAGCCGAAGACCGAGTTTGAGACCCTTGCGGTCCACACCGTGCCCTTGTGTTTTTTCCATGTTTTAAGCTCCTCCGCGCCGGTTATGACTGCGCCAAGGGGCTTCTCCGAGCGGTAGGTGATCCTTGCGTCTTCGAGTCCCGCGTTTACGGGATTTACATACTCACGGTAAATGCCGGGGGCGACAATGATCTCATCACCCGGCTTTGCAATCTTTGCCGCGTCGTTAATGTGTTTAAAAGGCATCAGGCTGCTTCCGTTTCCGTCTCTGGACGCGGATGCGTTTACATAGTAGGTTTTTGCTTTCTCCATTGTATCCTCCCGGTTACGCGGACCGCATGAGCTGCGTCCGCACAAGCTGAATCAGTGTTCCAATTTTGATATTACATTCTTTTTATCTGAAATAATATGCGCAAAAGATTATAAACTGCGTAAAAATTGCTAACTTTTACGCGCTTTTACTGCGGGAGGGGAAGACAGCTTTCATCCTCCGTATAGATTATTTGAAAAAAGTTTTGATAACGAGTCTGTCTTTTTTTATGTTTATCATGATGGCACCGCTCTCACTTGTACAAAGCACCTCGCTTCCCTTGTCTTTAAGCCTCTCTAAGGTTTCGGTATGGGGATGCCCGTATCTGTTCGATCTGCCGGCGGAGATTAAAGAGACTGTGGGAAACAGCCCCCTTAGAAATTCGTCCGCAGTGGAATTTCTTGAGCCGTGATGAGCCACCTTTAAGATGGTGACGGGTATGGCGGGAGACGGGGCGAGCCCCTCGGAAGCGGCCCGGGCAAGGCTCGCCCGCATATCAGTTTCTCCCTGCCCATGTATATCGCCGGTAAGAAGAAGGGTCGGGGAGTCCTTTTCGCTGCCGAAGAATCTTACAAAAAAGCACTCGGACATTTCGTTTGAATCTGAGGGTGAAAAGTCCTCCGAGGGATGCAGACAAAAAAATTCATTTCTCCCGCTTTTAAAGCTCGCCCCGGCGCTTATATATTCTATAGGTACGGAAGCTTTATAAGAGCTGTCGGAGGAAAGAGTGACCAGATTCATAAAATTATGTAAACCCAAATCGTTCCTGCCATCCTGCATATGATAACCGCCGGTTAGAAGCTTTGATAAATCTCCATCCGTAAGCATATTTTCCTCATAGAGAGTAAGACGGCAGACCGGGAGCAGGATCTTCTCTATCCGGAAGCCCCACTCGTCCCTGTTTTGTACTATTTCCGTAATACCGCTTAAATGGTCCGTATCGGGATGGGAGATAAAGGCGGCATTTATTCTCGAAAAGCCGTAGTATTTTAACGCAGGCTTAAGTACATATTCCCCCAGCCTTTCATTAGAGGAGGAGCCTCCGTCAAACAAAAATACTTCCCCTGCATCCGTGTAATATATGAGCCCGTCACCCTGTCCCACATCCAGCATTAAAACAGTGTTTCGCGGTATCCTCGGAAACGCCATAAGAAGGGGCAGGATAATAAGCGGAAGGACGACAGGAAGGGCTTTTCTGCCGGAAATAATGCGAATCTTCGGCATAAAAACTATTAAAAGCCAGACTGCATAATATATGACAATCGCCCACACCTGCGGTCTTCCCGGGTTCCAGGTGTGGAAGGGGAGCCTGTCAAAGCCGCGGCACATGAGCTCATAAAACTTAAGGACGAAATATGCGGGAGTTCCGACTATTCCGAAGCCGTAAAGAACCATCGCAAGGATTCCGCTTACCATCACAACGCTCATAAAGGGCAGGATGATCAGGTTTAAAAAGGCGCTGTATACAGGGGTCTCATAGAAAAACCATAAGACCACGGGGAGTGTAGTAAGGCAGACGGAGATGCTTACCGCAAAGGAATCCGAAAGGAAGGTAATGACCTTTCGGGCGGGCCGCACGGAAAATGCGGGGATTTTTATCTTCCCGATCTCTTTTTTCAAAACGGGAGCAAGACAGACTATTCCCGCAACGGACCCGAAGGATAGAAGAAAGCCGCAGCTTCCTATACTGCAGGGATCGGAAATCAGTATGATCACTGCGACCAGGGACAAAGAGGTAAGCGTATCCGGGGTTCTTCCGATAAGGTCGGCGATCAAAACAAGAAGAAACATTCCGATGGCTCTTTTGCTCGATATGCTCATTCCTGTCATGGCTCCATAGGATATGAGGAAAATGCCGCTTATCACGCAGGCCGCGGGGAGAGGCAGACCAATCCGCCTTAAGAGCCTGTATAAGCCCATTCCGAGTATACTTACATGGAGCGCGGAAATGGAGAGGATATGGGCGATACCGTTCCTTGTGTAAAGATCCTTTATCCCATCGTCAAGTCCGGTCCGGTCCCCGAGGAGAAGATCGCAGAGAACGGATGCCTCGATATCGGGGAATACTTTATGCAGTCTTGCCTCCCAGAGCTCCTTAAGCTTAAGGAGATTCTCGCGGATAACCCCGGGCTTGCCCGATGGGTAAACCTTAGAAATGTCCGTAAGATTCCCGGCCATGCCCTTTTCGTAATAATATCCCGCAAGATCGAACTCCCCCGGGTTCGAGGCTTCTTTAAAATGCCTGAAGGAGCCGCGGACATGCAAAGTAAGCCCGAGGCTCAAGGGCACATGCCCCTCAAGCTCGTCCCTTTTTATAAGCAGGGAGCATCCCGGATATTTATTTGATTTTCCTTCAGAGTCTGTGAAGCAAAGTCTGTCAATTGTTACCCAATCGGTATTTCGGTCCCTGATTCGTCCTGTCACATTTACCGGGGATTTGTCGGGGATCATAAGCGAAAGCTTGGACGCGGGAGACTTTAAAACGCCCGCAAGATAAAGGATTCCGAACAGAACAACTATGCACAGACACACAGTAAACAGTGGTCTTTTCATGTAAGAAATAAGATACGCTCCAACAGGAAACAGGTCAAGTAGAAACTGACTCCCCAAATTTGTATATTTTTCCCAAAACATCTTGAAGAAGCCACAGAAAATTGTTAAAATTATAAAGGCTATGAGTTTTGCGAAAAGCATGCGATACCAGTCAATTTTTTTATATGGAGGTTCACGAAATGAGTGGAAAAAAACCGGCTATTTTTAATGAGTTCAAGGAGTTTATAACAAGGGGAAATGTCCTCGATATGGCAGTTGGTATCATCATCGGCGGTGCGTTTACGGCCATTGTCAATTCGCTTGTAAACGATATCCTTAATCCCTTTATCAACACCATCTTCGGCGGATTCAGCTTTGATTCGATGAATGTTGTTGTAAAATTCCCCTGGATAACCGCGATCAATAATTACACGGATCTGTATATTGATTATCCCGTATTCGCATTCGGAAACTTTATCAGCGCGATCATCACATTCCTTATCACCGCACTTGCGCTTTTCTTCCTTGTAAAGGGAATCAACGCTTTAAGAAAGCTTGCCGACAGGAAAAAGAAGGAAGAGGAGACAGCAGCTCCCACAACAAAGATATGCCCTTACTGCCGCACCGAGATCAATATCGAGGCTACCCGTTGCCCTCATTGTACTTCACAGTTAGATAAATAATCATGAAAAAAAGTATTCTCTTCATGCTCTGCGCAGCCGTGGGCGTTATGCTTGCGGGCTGCAGCGGGCCGGGCGAAAAAACTGAAGAGGGAATGCAGCAGATCAGCGCATTGCAGTATAGTGATGCGCTGGTGTTTTTTGATGAGGCCGAGGAGGGCGGCGAGGATCCCAAGCTGATCGCAAGAGGGCGGGGTATCGCCTATCTCGGACAGACGGATTACGAAGCGGCTGCCGGAGAGTTTCTGAAAGCTCTTTCCGAGAGCAACGGCTTTGTGCAGGATGTGGACTTTGATATAAACTATTATCTTGCCGACGCCTATATCGGAATGGGGGATTATGAGAAGGCTGAGGATACATACACCTCCGTACTTGACCTCCGGGAGGAAGCGAGAGGCTTCTATCTGAGGGGATGTGCAAGACTCAGGCAGGACAAATTCACCCTTTCGAAGGAGGACTTTGACAAAGCGGTGGAGCTTGCGCCAAAGGATATAGACATGGTCATAAGGATATACAGTGTCCTTGCCGGGAATAATTACAGGGAGGCGGGAGAGGAATATCTTACGGCTGCGCTTGAGGGTGAGGACAGGAACCTCAGCGCCCTTAACAAAGGAAAGATATATTATTATCTCGGGGACTATCAGTCGGCCGCGGTCAGCCTTGAGGAGGCGAGAAGCGCCGACGGAAATGATTCCGAGGCTTCACTTTATCTCGGAAGAGCTTATGAGGCTGTGGGGGAATACAATTACGCATCAAATGTCTATGAGAGCTTTCTGGCGAGAAATCCCAAGGCTGCGGCTGTCTACAACCAGCTTGCGCTCTGCGAGATGGCTATGGGGGACTACGAGGGAGCACTTGAAAACATAGATAACGGAATGCAGACGGGGGATACGGACACCATGAGAAGCCTGTCCTTTAACGAGATAGTCGCCTATGAGTATCTCGGGGAGTTTGAGAAGGCAAAGGCTCTTATGAATTCCTATCTTGCAAGCTATCCCGATGATGCGGAGGCTTTAAGGGAAATGGAATTTTTAAAAACAAGATAGTTTTAAAGGGAAAATATATGATCAACAAGCTTATAGAAAAAATCAAAAAGTTGGAGGCACCAATCATAGTCGGGCTCGATCCCATGATGAAGTTTGTGCCGGGATATATACAGAAAAAGGCCTTTGACGAGTTCGGCGAAACCCTTGAGGGCGCTGCAGAGGCAATATGGCAGTACAATAAGGGGATAGTGGATGCGATCTGTGACCTTGTCCCTGCGGTCAAGCCCCAGGTGGCAATGTATGAGCAGTTCGGAATCCCCGGAATGATCGCCTTTAAAAAGACGGTGGATTACTGCAGGGAGAAGGGGCTTGTTGTCATCGGTGATATTAAGCGCGGCGATATCGGTTCCACATCAGAGGCCTACGCTGTGGGACATCTCGGAAAAGTAACCGTCGGCTCCGGTTCCTTCTACGGCTTTGACGAGGATTTTGTAACGGTCAATCCATACCTCGGGTCGGACGGAGTTGAGCCCTTTGTGAAGATATGCGGTGAGGAGAAGAAGGGAATCTTTGTGCTCGTAAAGACCTCAAATCCCTCAAGCGGAGAGTTCCAGGACCGTATGGTGGAGGGAAAGCCTCTGTACGAGCTGGTGGGTGAGAAGGTTGCCGAATGGGGAAGCGCCTGCATGGGTGATGAGTACAGCTATGTGGGAGCCGTTGTCGGAGCCACCTACCCCGAGCAGGGCAAAGCCCTCAGAAGGATAATGCCAAAGACCTTCATCCTTGTACCCGGATACGGGGCCCAGGGCGGAAAGGGAGCGGACCTTGTCCACTTCTTTAACGAGGACGGTCTCGGAGCCATAATCAATTCCTCGAGAGGAATCATAGCCGCATACAAGCAGGAGCAGTACGCTTCATACGGCGAGACCGGATATGCCGATGCAGCAAGGGCGGCGGTTCTCGCAATGAAGGAAGATATATCGGGTGCGCTGGCCGGCAGGTAGATATAGAAAGGGATATGTGTTAAAAGCAGATAACACATTTTATGGGTGAGGACACTATGAAGTATGATGTGATCATAATCGGAGCGGGGCCGGGCGGTATTTTTTCCGCCTATGAGCTTACAAAGAAAGCCCCCCGGCTTAAGGTGGCTGTCTTTGAGACGGGCTTTCCTTTGGAGGAGCGCCATTGCCCCATAGACGGCGACAAGGTAAAGTCCTGCATCAAGTGCAAGACCTGTGCGATAATGAACGGTTTTGGAGGAGCGGGAGCATTTTCCGACGGTAAATATAATATTACCAATGATTTCGGAGGCACCCTTCACGAGTATATCGGCAAGGCAAAGGCTCTTGAACTTATGAATTATGTGGATTCCATAAATGTCTCCCACGGCGGGGAAAACACCCACATGTTCAGCACCGCGGGAAGCGAGTTCAAGAAGCTCTGTATGCAGAACAAGCTTACCCTTCTGGACGCTTCCGTCCGTCACCTCGGGACTGATATAAATTATATCGTACTCGGAAAGCTTTATGATGAGCTCAAGGACAAGGTGGAGTTTAAGTTTAAGACCCCGGTTACGGATATCGAGAAGACGGATAAGGGCTTCAGGATAATCTACGGCGCGGGGGAGTCTGCGGAGTGTGACAAGTGTATCGTTTCCGTGGGAAGAAGCGGTAGCAAATGGATGGAGAGCGTGTGCCGTAAAATGGGCATACCCACAAAGTCAAACCGCGTGGATATCGGTGTAAGGGTGGAGCTGCCCGCAGAGATTTTTTCCCATCTTACGGACAAGCTTTACGAGAGCAAGATCGTATACCGGACCGCAAAGTTCGAGGACAGCGTAAGAACCTTCTGTATGAATCCCAACGGAATCGTCGTTAACGAGAATACAAACGGTATCGTTACGGTAAACGGACACAGCTTCGAGGATCCGGAGAAAAAGACAAACAATACCAATTTCGCCCTTCTTGTTGCGAAGCATTTCTCGGAGCCCTTCAAGGATTCCAACGGATACGGCGAGTCCATAGCAAGACTTTCGAATATGCTTGGGGGAGGAGTTATAGTACAGCGTTTCGGCGATCTTGAAAGAGGCCGCAGAAGCAACCAGAAGAGAATAGACGAGGGAACCATACAGCCCACACTTGCGGCAACTCCCGGAGATCTCAGCCTTGTTCTTCCCAAGAGGATTCTGGACGGAATAATCGAGATGATATATGCGCTTGACAGGATCGCACCCGGAACCGCAAATGACGATACCCTTCTCTACGGAGTGGAGGTAAAGTTTTACAATATGGAGGTTGCGCTTAACGAGCGCCTTGAGTGCAATTATCCCGGTATGTTCATTATCGGGGACGGAAGCGGAGTGACCCATTCTCTCTCGCACGCCTCCGCGAGCGGAGTGTATGTGGCCGACATCATAGCCGCCGAGAGCTGAAATGTTCAATTTGTCCAAAAATCAAAATTATTACGGAAATTTTAAAAATATATATGTATTTTTAAATATTTTTGTGATAAAATAACAACACTTGTGTCACTTTTAAGAAAGTGGTGATTTTATGATGAATGATAACGATACCGAATACAGGAAAGAAAAAATGACGGAGCGTCGTATCCAGGTTGAACCTCTGGCAAAATATCTTCCATGGTTTGAGCAGGCTTCGCAAAAGAGCGCTGCCTCGATGTACAGCGGAAACGGGCTGGACGGTCCCGGGGCGCTTACTTTCCCGGTATATGACCCGACACTTATGTCATTTATAAAGATTGCCACAAACTCACCGCTTATGGACAGGAATTACCAGTATGTCTATACACGCAAGGGAATACGCGATGCCGCCGGCGAGAGAAATATAATAGCCTCTGCGGATTACCGCGACTGGGATACGCTTTGCGGAATCCTCTCGAAATATGTGCTTGGGGGACGGACTAAGGGTATACTTTGGAGTCAGGGAGTTTCCGAAAGGATATTTTTCCTCTGTCTTACAAAGATGCTTGATATAGTCACGGAGTGGAATGCGGAGAGGAATCTGAGATAAGGTTTGAGAAGGGGTTATCATAAATGGGTGATAAATCAGCCAGAAAAAAACAATTGATCATAGAAAAAGCCAGAGAGGTATTCTGCAAAAGAGGATATAAGGATGTTACCATGAAGGACATAGTTGATGCCTGTGGTATCAGCCGTGGCGGGTTATATCTTTATTTTGACAGCACAAGGAAGCTTTTTCTTGAGGTGCTCGAGTCGGAGCAGGACAGCGAGGACATCTTCAGCGGAAAGATCTCGGAGAATTCCACCGCTGCGGAGATACTGGTGCTCTTTCTCGTAGAGCAGAAAAAGGAGATCCTGAGAAAAAGAAATTCGCTTCTTAAGGCTATATACGAGTTTTATTTTGAGGAAAAGCCCGACATAAAGGAAGACTCCTACCGTAAGGATTTTGACTCTGCGGTAAGTGTTCTGCAAAGAGTGATAGAGCTTGGCGCAGCCAGTGGCGAGCTTGTGTGTGACAAGCCCGAGGAGGCTGCTGTAAATATTATGGTGATGCTGGAGGGGCTTAAGGTGATGTCCCTTACAATGGGTGTTTCCGCCGAACTTATAGACAGACAGTTTATTTATATATTGAGCACGCTTGGAGTTGAGGATGACTCCGACGCACAGTGATTTACCGCAAAAAATGTAAAGGCAGGAGCATCTCTCCTGCCTTTTATCGTAACCCGGGTGATAAATATGAGAGAAACAGTTTTGGAGTTTGAGCTTCCCGTGGGGGAGACATATAAAATATTCAGAAACCGGATAGAGCCGCAGACGCAGATAAATTCTCCCGGCAGGCTCTCCATCGTGAGCGGAACCCACGGAGACGAGCTGGAGGGTCAGTATATCTGTTATGAGGTCGCAAGGCGGATTTCCGAGGCTCCGGAGAAGCTGATGGGGATAGTGGATATTTATCCCGCTCTGAATCCCTTCGGAATAGATATGGCGAGCAAGAATAACCCTTTATATAATGCGGATATGAACCGGACTTTTCCGGGGAGCGCGGGCGGCAATCTCATGGACAGGGTAAGCAGCGGTATCGTGGAGAGTCTGGCAGGTTCCGATCTTGTTCTTGATATCCATGCCAGCGATATATTTGTGAGGGAGATTCCCCAGGTTCGTCTTGCGGAGGAATTTGCGGAGGGCCTTCTTCCTTTCGCAAAGCTTACCAACGCCGATATGATCTGGATGAACGCCACCGCGACGGTGCATGAATCCACCCTTGCCCATTCGATGAATATTATGGGAGTGCCGACTCTTGTTATCGAGATGGGGCAGGGACACCAGATAAACAAGCCCTACGGCGACCAGATAGTGGACGGGATATTCAATATACTCTGCGAGCTGGGAATGTGGATGGGTCAGAGACCCCGGACACATCTTCCCGCAATCTCCAGTGACGGAAGCGTGGAGTTTATAAGAAGCGAAAAGGCGGGCATCTTTATCCCGCTGACCGAGCATAATCATTTTGTAAAGGCCGGGGATGTTATAGGGGAAATTCTTGATCCCTTCAGCGGCGGGGAGCCTTTAAGGATAGTTACGCAGCAGTCCGGATTATTGTTTACGCAGCGGATATACCCGGTGGTGAGTGAGGGGGATCTGCTTGCGAGGATCTTAACGGGGGCGTTCTGATATGGAAAGAGAAGATATTTATACCTTTAAATCTACATACCGGCAGGATATGAAGGTCAAGGGCTTCAGATTCGGGTCCGGACAGCGTGCCGCGTGCATTGTCGGCCCCACAAGAGGGAGAGAAAACCAGCAGCTTTATATATGCGGCAGACTTGTAAAAACCCTCGAGGAGCTTGAAAAGAGCGGTGCCATCGCAAACGACAAAGAGATACTTGTAATCCCCTGTGCCAACTATTATGCCTTTAATCTCGAGAACAATTTTTTCGGTGTAAAGAATCTTGATATTAACAGATGCTTCCCCGGAAAGACCGGCGGAGAGCCTATATCAAGGCTTGCCGGAGGAATATACGACAGGATAAAGGAATATACCTACACGATCCAGTTTACTTCCTTTTTCGAGAGGTCCGAATGCGTACCCCATGTAAGGATGATGGAGACAGAGCACACCAACTCCTCTCTTGCAAACCTCTTCGGGCTTCCATATGTCGTTGTGAGACGCCCCCTGCCTATCGATACGACAACGATGAATTATAATCTCCAGACCGAGTCGGGAAACGCCTTTACGATCTTCACAAAGGAGACGGAGAATATAGACGAGAAAGCTGCCAAAGGCGCTGTTTCCGCTGTTTTAAGGTTTCTTACGAGAATGGGGATAATACGGTACGAGTGCCATTCCGGGTTTATAAGCCACATGCTCTATGAGGATGATCTTACGGATGTATACGCGGGCAGGGGCGGACTCTTCCGGAGCAAGGTTGTCTGCGGCGAGGATGTAAGATACGGCACAAAGATGGCCGAGATCCTGGACCCCTTCGACGGCTCCCTCAGGGAAGAGATAACGGCTTCCACGGACGGAATAGTGTTTTTTGCCCATAACAGTGCCATGATAAACCAGTATGAGACGGCCTTTAGGATGATACACAGACTGCATGAGTAGAGGTATCGGGACCGCGCCGGACAACGGGATTCCTTTATAACAAATTTAGAAAAATTTATTTTTATTTAATTGAGATTTGCCTTCGATTCCTTTAAAGTTATAAGAAACAAAGATCTTTATGATTTTAGAGCGGAGGCGTTTTTTTATGGGATTCAGGGACAGATTACAGCGGTTTATGTACGGGAGATACGGCCAGGATCAGTTAGGCATATTTCTCATGGCTTTTGCCATGGTGCTGTTTACAATCTCGATCTTCACCGTACCCTATGTTTATATAGCCGCGATACTGATAATCATTTACGAGTATTTCAGAATGCTCTCAAAAAACAGAGCCGCAAGATACCGTGAGAATGCGTGGTTTCTTAAGCATACCGCATGGGTGCGTAACGGATTTGCGCGGATCAGGTATTTTTTTACGGAGGGAAGAAAATACAAGGTATTTAAATGCCCGAGGTGCGGCCAGAAGCTTCGCGTACCCAGGGGGCGCGGAAGGATAGAGATAAGATGCCGTAAGTGTTATGAACAGTTTATTCGCAAGAGCTGAAATAGACGGAGCTTTCCATGTTCGGATATATTACCATAAACAAAGCAGAAATGAAATTTAAGGAGTTTGATGTCTACCACGCGTATTACTGCGGGCTGTGTCAGAGCCTGCTAGGGCGGTACGGAGCCCTCGGACAGATAACCTTAAGCTATGATATGACCTTTGCGGCGATCCTTTTGAGCTCTCTGTATGAGCCGGAGACCGCCACGAGGAAATGTGTCTGCATCGCCCATCCCTTTGAACGGCATGAGTATGTTTCCAACGGAGAGATAGATTACATCGCGGATATGAATGTCCTGCTCTCGCTATATAAATGTGAGGACGACTGGAAGGATGATAAAAAGTTTTTCAGGGCCTGCTTCGGCTGTATGCTGAGGAAGAGCAGCTGCAAAAAAAGAAGGGCATACAGGGAGAAGGAGAACAGGATAAGGGATCTGCTGGATAAGATATCCGGACTTGAAAAGACAGACAGCAGGGATATCGACTTGATATCGGGTTTTTTCGGCGATATAATGAGTGAGATCATGGCTGAGCGGGACGATGAGTGGAAGGATACTCTGTCGGCTCTCGGATATAATCTCGGAAAATTTATTTATATACTCGATGCTTATGACGACATTGAGAGCGATATCAAAAAAAACAGATTCAATCCCCTTAAGGACAGATACGGAAAACCCGGATTTGATGATGAGATAAGAGAAATACTGGCGATGATGATGTCGCAGTGCTGCAGACAGTTTGAGATGCTGCCTGTCATAGATAATGTGGAGATTCTCCGGAATATACTTTATTCGGGGGTGTGGGGGAAGTTTGAAAAGACTTTAAGCGACAGGAACAAAAAACGGCAGCAGAACTAAGGAAAGTATTTAGAAAGAACGGAAATTACAGATGGATCCTTATGAAGTCCTCGGCGTTTCAAGAAGCGCATCCGAGGAGGAGATAAAAAAAGCATACAGACAGCTCAGCAGGCGTTACCATCCGGACGCAAATGTAAACAATCCAAACAAGGCACAGGCCGAGGAGAAGTTTAAGCAGATACAGGCTGCCTACCAGCAGATCATGAAGGAAAAGACGGAGGGATATACCGGTAACTACGGTTACGGGAATTCTGCCTACGGTAATTCCGGATATGGGGAAACGGGAGGCTACAGCCGTACCTACCGGGGCTTTGAGTACGGGTATGGAAACGGATTCGGCGGCTCGGGCCAGACGACCGGGTATGAGGATGATGCCAGACTTCGTGCGGCGGGGAATTATATCCGAAGCGGGTATTATAAAGAGGCGAGAAATACACTTGACGGTATGGAGGAGAGCCTCCGCAATGCAAGATGGTATTATTACAGCGCAATAGCCCATTCGGGACTTCAAAACTCTGTTGCGGCGCTTGAACACGCAAAACGCGCAGTTGCGCTTGAACCGGACAATTTCGAGTACAGACAGCTCCTTTCACAGCTCCAGAGCGGTGCAAGCTGGTATTCACAGCGCCAGACAACATACGGCTACGGCCAGAGCCGGGCAAGTACGATATGTACAAGGATATGCTTGGCGAATCTTATACTGAACCTTTGCTGCGGCGGCAGCGGCCTTTGTATGGGAGGCTATGGATGCTAAAAGCATCGCGAGGGTGCGACTGGCGCGGATATTTTTACTTCAAAATATCCGAAGCCTTTTTGAGTGCCTCTTCCATTGAAAGAGAGGGATTTTCTTTGACATAATGCTCAGCAAGCTTCCGTACAGAGGAGTTGTGTTCTTCCTGTCGTGCTTCCTCTTTAAACATATTCATAGTTTCAGCTTCATCATATTCTGTTAAACACATCATTTCGACCTCCGATCTGTTCTCAGTCATCGAGAGTGTTTATTTCAATATCTCCGGGGTCTTTATAGTCTGAATGATTTACCGCATTGTAAAGCGAAAGAGTCCAGCCTTTATTTTTCTCTTTCCCGAAAATAAACGAAAATAGTCTGTCCTTGTGTTCCTTATTGACCCTGGTATCTGACATATCTTTTCCTCCTCATTATAAAATCTTGTAGGTTCTGTTGCAAGTGGAATCTTGCAAGGCAAGTGATGATTAGATCGTAATCCGTTTTTTATATATGGGATTCCTTCGTTCATACACTTGGTTACAAGAAAACCGTATCATATAAAGTGTCCGCACGGGTGTCCTTTTTTGGGGAGTTAGTGGTACAAAGCTGTCCTTTTTTTATGTAGCGGACACTTTTGTACCAGGGAATTCCCATTGGCGGATATACCAAAATGGTTGAAAAAATGTTGGATGGGATTGAAGTCAGATTAAACACGGATTATTTTGGTCACAAGGAGGAACTTGATGCCCTGGACGCGGATCATCGAGCACAAATGGTTTGAATTCGGAAAAGCTGTTTAAACCGGTAACAGGGGTATGCTGAAAAGTGGAACTTCAGGTTCGGTCCTTGTAGTCGGCGAGGACGATGCGACCCTGCGAGATTGTTTCTATCATATCGATAATACGCTGATTTTCGGAACCTCTGAACTTGAGCCGGAGGTTCTTTTTTTCTCTTACATATTCTCCGTCCACAAGGACATCGGTAAGCTTAAGGAGTGCTGCGAGGTCATCGGCATCGGCAGCAGGGCTATAGTCCGGCAGCACCCTGTTCCTCGGAACCTGCTGGTATGTGGGAACTCTGTCGGAAGTCCAGATCCCGGCTCTCGCAAGGAGCTCCTCGGCGAGATAACCGCTGTATATCCAGATGGTTTTATACGGATAGAGGGTCTTTATCTGTTTAGAGAGCTCGAGAACAGTACTCCTGTTTGCCGGCTCCATGGGTTCTCCGCCTAAAAAGGTCATCCCGGCGACATAATCGGGAGCAAGTGCGTCGAGTATTTCCTGCGCTTCATCCCCTGTAAATTCCCTTCCGTAATTGAAATTCCAGGTCTCCGCGTTAAAACAGTCTTTACACTTGTGTGTGCAGCCGCTTACAAAGAGGTTTACCCTTACCCCCGGACCGTTCGCTATATCGTTTTTCTTTATAACACCAAAATACATATAAGCTCTCTCTTCAAGTTTTTGTTACGGCTTTTTGTTATTGTATATAATAAAGTCTGGACATCTAAAAAGCAATATTATATTGACTTTTTTGCTATGTTAGTATAAACTAACCTTTGGCGAAATTGATATTCATTATCAAATAAAAAGGATAAGAAGGAATTAAAGATGGTTAAGATCGGAAGAAACGATCCCTGCTGGTGCGGGAGCGGAAAGAAATACAAACAGTGCCACGAGGCTTTTGATGCAAAGATAAAGAAATACCAGCTGCAGGGAGCAAGAGTGCCGGATCACGATATCATAAAGACTCCGGAGCAGATAGAGAAGATAAAAGAGAGCTGCGTTATAAATGTAAAGATCCTCGATACACTTGACAAGGAAATCTGCGAGGGAATGGAGCTTTCCAAGATCAATGATATCGTAAACGAGATCACCTACGGGGCAGGAGCGATTCCCGCGCCGCTTAACTATGAGGGCTATCCCTACAGTGTTTGCACATCCGTAAACGAGCAGGTGTGCCACGGTTATCCCCACAAGGGAGTCTATCTTAAGGACGGAGATATAGTCAATGTAGACTGTTCAACTATCCTTAACGGATATTTTTCCGATTCGTCGAGAATGTACTGTATAGGCAATGTGAGCGAGGAAAAAAGAAGGCTCGTTGATACTACAAGGGAAGCAGTATACGCCGGACTGGAGAAGGTACAGCCCTGGGGATTTCTCGGGGATATGGGACAGGCGGTACATGATTACTGCTATGACAGGGGATATACGGTCGTAAGAGAGATCGGCGGTCACGGAGTCGGGCTTGAGTTCCATGAGGATCCCTGGGTGGGCTATCATACAAAGGCCGGGACGGATATGCTTCTTGTTCCGGGGATGATCTTTACGATAGAACCGATGGTTAATATGGGCAAGGAAAAGATAAAGACCAACAAGGAAAACGGCTGGGAGGTCTCCACTGCGGACGGACAGCCCTCGGCACAGTGGGAGATCATGGTGCTGGTAACCGAAGATGGTCACGAGGTCTTAAGCTGGTAACGGGAGAAAAATATGCCAAAAGTAGTAGCTAATATGCAAAAAGATATTATTGTTCAAAGGCTCCGGGAGAGGGGCTTTAGAATAACAAAGCAGCGCCTCATGCTTCTCGATATTATCCTCGAGGAGGATTGCGGAAGCTGCAAGGAGATATTTTACAAGGCCTCCAAGAAGGACAAGTCCATCGGCAGCGCAACTGTGTACCGGATGATAAATACCCTTGAGGACATCGGGGCGATAAGCAGGAAGAATATGTACCGTATCGCCTGCGGAACACTTACCTGCAACGAGATAGCCTGCACCGTAAGCTTCGAGGACGGAAGTATGCTGGAGCTCTCGGGGGCTGACTGGAACCGGGTAATCCAGAAGGGACTTGAGGAGTACGGGTATCTTGAGGGCAGGAAGGTTGCCAGCGTAGATGCGAGAAGCTGCGACTGCGCCTCATAAAAAGACATAGCTTTAAGTCGCTCCAACTAAAAACTTTAAGCAGTATTTTTCAACTGAATTTAATAACACATTTAGTGAGTCGCCCTTTTGGCCGGGCGGCTCTTTTTGTTTGCCTTATGGGAAAGTTCAAATCCACTCTTGACAGTAGCTTCCGCAATTGCTATACTCACAATAGAGCAACCGCTTGCGCAACTGAAAACACTGTATTTCAATATACTTTAAATTCTTTATGCCGGCGGAAAATGAATTATGTAAACTAATGTATCGGAAGGAGCTTTAGATGGACAAATTTATTCTTAATGTAATCCATCGTCCCGAGATGGTGCCTGAGTATTCTGCGACAGTCACCGGACAGGGCAAGGAGGAGGATATCGGGGACAAGGTGCTTATAAATGAGTCCCTCGATATTTTTAAGACCCAGCAGCGTCTCGCACATGAGAACGGACTGAAATGCACGATCCAAATGACCTATGCATCCCTGTTTAACGACGAGGCTGTTGAACTGGCAAAACACGATCATGAAACATACGGGGACGAGATAGCCCTTTCCCTTCTCGGGCTTCCCTGCGAGGAATTCCGCGAGAAATACAAAACAAAGGACTTCTGTATCTGGATGTTTTCCATGGAGGACAAAAAGACCATCGTTCGCGATGTTTTCGGAAAGTTTTACGAGCGCTTCGGCTTTTATCCCGAGTCCACCGGCTCCTACTATATGGATGCGGACCTTATAAACTTTATAAAGGCTGAATATCCGATGGTTAAATGCGCGGTGGCAACCTGCTGGGAGGAGGGTCCCAAGGCTTACCATACCTGCAACAACTCATGGTATACCCTTTTTGACGGCGGTCCGTGGGCTCCATGGATACCTTCAAAGCAGAATACCCATGCTCCTGCTGCAAACGAGGCTGAGGACTCGGGAATCGTTGCCATACCCCATCTTTCAAGGGATCTTATCGCGTGCTATGACGGAAACGGCTCCAATTTCGGAACCCATCCCCAGAATGTGCTCCGCGGGATGATATATGACACAAAGACCTGGGAGTTCCCCTATCTCTATAATCTTATCGACCAGTACCGCGCTCTTGAGAAATATAATAACGGCTATGCCTACAATATGATGTTCGTCGGCCCGGGCTGGATGAACAAGGCAGGCCGCTGGGAACAGCCCTATGAGCTTCTTCTGAAGTCTTATACGGAGGGCTGCAAATACTACGGCGACCTTAAGAAGCAGGGCAAGCTTGTGGATATGACCATGAGTGAGTTTGCTGACTATTACCGGGAGAAGAAGGGTGTGAACGGCGGGAATTACAATGAACCCGAGTGCGCTCTTTGGAGAGATATCCTCTACGGCTCCGATAAGCAGCTTTTCTGGTATTGCGATCCCTATATGCGCGCCTGCGTAAATATGGACCAGGGAGGAGCTATCGTGGATCTCCGTCCCTACGCCGCTAAGCTTGAGTGGCCTGTAGGTATAGGCACAAAGCATGTTCAGGATGCTTCCTATCCCTTCCTTATCCAGGAAAAATACAGGGCAGGTTATTTTACCCACTATGCCGGAGCGGGAACGGTGCGCAGCGCAAAGCTTAATTATAACGGCGAGGAGGTTGACCTCTGTCTTACCCCTGCCCACGCGCACTTCTCGGAGGAGATGATAGACGGAAAGAAGAACCGTATAATCACTCTTGACCCCGTAACCATCGAGTTCAGAGACCTTACGATAAAGCTCCAGACAAAGGAATATTTTGAAGAAGGCTCCTCAAACATAAGGATAGAGAGAAATATTCTTGAGATGAGCAATCCCGATGCGGAGGTGACGATAGATGAGTATATGACCGCCTGCTACGGAACGACCGAGTATCCCGAGGACATGACGGGCGTTACCCTTAAGGCAGTCGGAGATACCACGGAGATGATCGATTACGAGTATCGCTGCCGTGATGCAAAGGTGGAAAACGGCAGGGAGGTCAGCGCGACGATCCCCGCGATAGAGACCTTTGTCTCAATGACTACAGATGCCGGAGCAACCGGATATATCGAGGAGGGCTACGCATTCTCACCCATGTTTAAGTTCGGTTTCAAGAAAAAGATTTCTGATAAGGAGGTATTCTCGACATGGCTCAACTTGGCAAAGGCAAATTAAATTATCGTTGTCCCTCGTGTTTTATGAGAGACCTCGATATAGATATGTTTTATAATAAGGAAACGGGAATTTACAGCTGTATCCGCTGCCAGTACAGAGGTACTGAGGAGGATGTTCTAAAATTTAATGAGTTGGTGCGTATCCGTTACGGGGCAATGCATAAAAGATTTACCAAATTTGATTTTGATTGAAGTCAGGACAACAACTTAATATTTCCCAAAACAGACTGATATCATCAGGTATACTCTTTCTTTGACAGTAATAACATATTGTGATAATATGTTTTTTACAAGAAAAAAAGAGGTAATCAATGTATGATTGTGCAATTTATACAATGAATGGCCGATTTCTTGTGAAAAAACTCAAAAAGGAGGAGAATATGAAGCTAAAAAAGACATTAGTAAGTGTTTGCTGCACCGTTTCTTTGGTTCTTACCGGATTGTCAGGAATTTCATTGAACTCGTTTGCAGCGTTGCCTTATGACCTCAATGATCCATCATTTGACTGTATGTGGGCTTCAGACCCGGCGCTTCCGGAGAGCGAGAGGAAGCTTTATTGGTATGAAAAGGGTAAAAGACAGGGGATATACGGAAGCCCCGGAAATGTCTGGTATGACGGAACTGAAAGAGGACGGGAGATATACGATCCAAGATCGGACGCATGGTATTGGCTCGATGCCTTAAGACCCGAATATGACGGCGCAAAGGCTGTGAATAAGGAAGTGTATATGCCTTATGTGTTCCAGAATGACGCGGAGCTTAGAAACGATCAGGCGGAGCTTGCAAAGGCAGCCGCTGGCAGTGATGCAAGTAGTGGTACGCAGGGTCTTACCCAGCAGGTTATTGATGCCGTTAATAACGGAACCGGGAAATGGGTTCGTTATAACTCTGAGGGCAAGATGATAAAGGGCTGGTACACAGAGGACGGTTCCATTAAGGCTGATCAGAAAGGAAATGTATATTTCTACGATGAGCAGACCGGACTTATGGCTAAAGGGAACATTGTAATTAATGGAGTCAGCTATCACTTTGATGAGCGCACTGGTGTACTGGACGGATCAAGCGGAGGTTCGGAGACTTACGATACCGGAGATCTTACCGCCATCAGGAACGCAGCCGGTCAGTATGCTATTGAAGGAGACATATCACTTAACGGAAGCGGTAACGGATATCACGCGAAGTTTGTATTCTCAAACGGTGGAGCAGCGAGCTTCTCATTCGGAATCCAGTATGATGTTAATTCCGGAAATGCTAATGCAAGAGGAAAATGTGCTCTTATGATCGAGAACGCTACGCCCACCTGGCAGGATTATAAATGGTTTGACATAAATGTCGGAGAAACAAATGGAACCGCTCATCTTATGTTAAGCGTTGATACGGATGCCGGAGTTGCGTATTGCTATAAGGATGGACAGCTGATTGGCTCGTTTAGCAATGAGAATCTTAAGGTTGCCGACAGGAATAATGTAGGGATCAGGGCAGAGGGCGCTGTAGATGACCAGAGTACAATAACTGCCGATTTCAGGAATGTCAGGGTTAAATATCAGTACTATAATGGTACGAGAATTACCTACAGGGGAACCGGAAAGTATGTGAGTACCTCCAACAGCATTGTAACCTGTAATGCTATTCAGGGTTCCGGCGCAGGAGCTGATGATAAATGGGGTAACAAAGAAGTTTATTTGCATTCTAACATCAACGGCGTAAACAAAGGTTCCAATTCTCCCGGATCAGGTGACTGGGATGTCGCAAATGGTGTACAGGCCTATGTATTTTACCTTAATGGATATGTCAGCGGAGCATTTGAAGGCGGGGAAGAAGAAGTTAAGTAGTTTAATCAGGAACATTTTATCCGGTAAAGGATATGCCCTACGGCATATCCTTTTATCGTTACTTATACATGAAAGCTTTTTGAGCTTTATTGTATAAGGCATTGAATTATATCAGAAAAGGAAAACAATATGAAAAAATTTATAAAGGGAATGGATCTTTCCACCCTTCTTGAAAATGAAAGGTGCGGAGCAAAGTACTATGTAGATGGAAAGGAAAGGGATATCCTTGATATCTGTAAGGACAACGGTGTCGATACCATACGTCTGAGACTTTGGAACGATCCGAGCTCTGAGTCCGGTGAAGCCTACGGGGCAGGCAACAATGACCTGGATGTTACGATAGAGACGGCTAAGAGAGTGACTGCTGCAGGACTGGGAGTTCTTCTTAATTTTCATTACAGCGATTTCTGGGCGGATCCCGGAAAACAGATAAAACCCAAGGCATGGAAAAAATATGGGGTGGAGGAGCTTAAGGAAGCCGTATATGATTTTACAAAGGACAGTTTGATAAAAATACTTAATGCCGGGGTGAATGTAACGATGGTCCAGGTGGGCAATGAGCTCTCCAACGGTCTTTTATGGCCGGAGGGACAGGTTCCGGAGTATGCGAATATTGCAGCGTTTGTAAGCGCCGGAATAAAGGCCTGCAGAGAGGTAAGGGCGGATATTCCCATTATGATACACCTTGATAACGGTGGAAATAATGAGCTGTACAGAAGATGGTTTGATAATTATTTTGCCAACGGCGGGGAGAATTTTGAGTATATCGGAATGTCCTATTATCCCTTCTGGCATGGTAATCTTGAGGCGCTGTCCGCAAATATGAGGGATATAGCGCTTCGCTACCATAAAGATATAATAATCGCGGAAGTTTCAATGGGATACACTCTTGAGGATTATGCGTCCTATGAGGAGCTTTCACCCGAAGAGAGAAAGGGGTACGCGACAAAGGAGAAGGTTCTTGGGGGACTTGACTATCCGATGACGGTTCAGGGGCAGAGTGATTTCACCGAGGATTTCCTGAGACGATTAAAGGCAGTACCGGAGAACAGAGGCTGTGGCTTTTTCTGGTGGGAGCCGGCATGGATACCCCGTCCGGGCTCGGGCTGGGCGACACCGGCTTCCCTTGAATATATGGGTGACCCGGGTCCTTGCGGTAACGAATGGGCTAACCAGGCTCTTTTCGATTATGACGGAAACGCCCTCCCGACATGGGAAATTATTAAGAATAATTAAACATAAATAGCCATATAAGTTTTGACAGTAAACAGATATAATGCTACCATATATTTATTACAAAAAAATGGTCACAGGGTATATTATATTTGTATCAAATATACAATAGAAATATGCGCAAAGGTAGGTGACTTAAATTTTTTGAGAGTGAAAGGAGATAAGATGAAGTTTAAAAAGATTCTTATTAGCATGGTAACATGCGTAAGCCTGATGTCAACTGCTATTGTTCCGGCTTTTGCTGCAAACACAAGCCCGGATTACATAGCAGGCAAGGATCTGTCATGGAACACGGTAGACGGTAAGTCATATTGGTATGAGGGAGGAACCAAGCAGGGAACGGTAAGTGACGGAAAGTGCTTCAGTTATGACGGTACGATCCGGGGTCGTGAGATTTATGATAAGGCTACGGATGGCTGGTATTGGCTTGATGCGGATTCCGATGGAGCAAAGGCTGTATCCAAGGAAGTTTTTATGCCCTACATATACCAGAATGAAGCAGGCTTTACTGACGCAAATATGAAAGATGCTGCGAATTCCAGCGATGCCGGTATGGCTGATTACGTGTACGACTGTATCAAGAAGAAGACCGGTAAATGGGTTCGTTACGATGAAAACGGAAAGATGTACAAGGGATGGCTCACGATTCAGGGATCACTTGCTGACATCTATCCCGACCAGAAAGGTAATACCTATTACTACGACACCAAGACCGGTCTTATGGCAAAAGGTTATATTACTCTTTCAGACGGAGTTACCTATTATTTCAATGAACTCACCGGAGCACTTGAAAAGACTTGGACCTCAAAGAACAATGACAAGGTAGAAACCGCAACCATCTATTATAACCTTGGAAATAAAGGAAAGGTATATGCGATAGAGGCGAATGTGGAGCTTTCCGGAGGCGGAAATGGCTATCAGGCTATGTTCGTGATCGGTAAGAGCACCACGGACTGTGTAAAGTTCGGTATAAGCTATGAGAAGAATAAGTATTTCACACCTGTCGGTGAGAAGTGTGCAATCGTTTCAAATAATGTTGTAAGCGGTCAGTCAAAGTATCAGGATTATGGCACTTACTACGCTTCGGAGGCAGCAAGATGTCATCTGCTTATGGTTGCCGATTCATCCACCGGAGATATATGGTTCTTCCATAACTACAAGTATATAGGCGGAATAAACAGTTCTTCTGTAAAGGGAGACAACATCTTTATAAGAGCCGAAGGTAATATGCTCAGCGGAGGAAGTGTTAATTCTGCATTTAAGGATGTAAAGATCAAGAGTCCTGTCAATGGTTCGGATGTGATAACAACAAGTGGTACTCCTACGATATCCAAGAATGAAAAAACAGGAATTACATTTACACCGTTTATTGCAAACACAGACAATGGCTACATTCACAGCGGAGTTAACGGAGTAAATACGAATGCAAATGTACCCGCCGGAACATACGGTTATCTTGAGTATGTAAACGGTTCGGTCATCCACTGAGTATAAGCGATATATCAAGCGGAGCAGGTAGAAATCCTGCTCCGTTTTATTGTATAGCATAATGAACTACAAACCAAATGAGAAATATTCTACGCTAGCATTTGATTGGAAATGAGGCAATTCCGTGTGGGAATGAATGCAATACCTCATTGTTTATGAAATTATTATGAAAAAATGTAGAAATCTACAATATATGCCTGCTCCGAATTCAAAATCTAAAAGAATTCATAGACTATCAGATAGGCAAGAAGCAAGATTGTTAGATGAAGATTATACAAAGTATTTAGGATATCTTCGCATTAAGGACGAGAAGGGACTTATTGCATGGGCGAACAATAAACAACGTCCGATAGTTCACTTCATTTTGCATAGGGTTTTGAAATTATCTGATAGGATGTCAGGGTTAAGGGTTATTTCGTTAAATACGACGATTCCTGAGATTGCGAAAAAGAAACCAGCTATATATGTTATTACACATGCGGGTAAAGATGATATATCTGTATTTAATCAAGCTGTAAATCGACATTTTGTTGTTTTGTCGGGAGATTATGAAAGCTTACACAACAACATAGAGGGATTATTCACGATGCTCAATGGGGTCATTTTTTTTGATATGAATTCTCCTTCTGATAGAAAAACTGTCATTCCAAGAGTGGTGGAAGCATTAAAAGGCGGAAACAATATCCTATGTAGCATGGAAGCTGCATGGAATCTTTCGCCTAATATTCCAGTTACACCATTATTTAAGGGAATGTTGCTCGCTGCAGCTGAGGCAGATACTGTGATAGTTCCGGTGGGCATTGAACGGTTCCAAAAGAAACTTTACGGAGTAAATATAGCAAATGAGGTTTTTGATCCGAAGGTTGAAGTTATAAGGGATAATTTCAAAGCTGCTTTAGAGAATCTCCGTCAAAGAATGGCATCTTTGAAGCTTGAATTATATTTTCATCCGGAAATCTACTCACAAATTAATGTTTCTAGAAAGGAAATTGGCGATTTTGAGATTTATAGAGCTTGGTTTGAAAACGATATTCTTGATGAGTGGACATTTACAAAAGAAATTATAGAGAGTAAGGGATACAGTAGAAGAAATTGCGAATCAACTTTAGTTGACATCAATTTGTGGAGGTAAAACACTTTGATAGACCGTCAGACAGGCTATCCATCGGTAGATAAGCCGTGGTTAAAGTATTACACAGAAGAACAGATCAATACCCCACTTCCTGATTGTAGTCTATACGAATACTTATGGGAATGTAATAAAGAGCATTTAAATGATTTTGCACTGAACTACTTCGGGAATAAGATTACTTATCGACGATTGTTTTCCTTGATCGACGAAGCAGCGAGGGCATTTACAGCCATCGGGGTTAAGGAAAAAGAAATTGTCCCTGTTGTAACTGTTTCTACTGTCGCGAGCATTGTTACATTTTATGCGTTAAACAAAATCGGAGCAATCTTGTCTAAAATATATATACTATGGCGGCGAAATGATGGCTTCCGAAACAGAGCAGGCTGTAAATGATTTCAAGAACATCGGCGGGAAAGATTGATTTTAGGGTATTAGAGAAACAAAATAGCTAAAAACAAATATTGACTGTAAAGCGGTTATAGAGTAAGATTTAAGCATAAAAGAGGTGTTGCCGTAGTTCACGGTTGACCCTCAGATAGATGTTATTTAGAAATAACCGCTATCCTTTGGTCGGGAGCGGTTATTTCTTTTTCTTTTGTTCGCTTCCGAACAGATATCCCAACTGGAACACCGCTATCGAAAAGGACAGCAATGCCATTATTTCGAATACTGTCATAGGCATCCCCTCC
>JAFVCL010000024.1 GCA_017479285.1 Lachnospiraceae bacterium | reverse complement strand
TGGCGGGTGCCTTTCTTTTTCTTATGATAGCGGGAGGCCTTATGGATCTTCTCGGGAACAATATGCCGTTTGTGAAGACCTTTTTGGGGGGAGGAGCCATCGTATGCATATTCGGAGGCTCGGCGCTTGTTTATTTTAACATTATCCCGAAGGCTCTGTCTGATAACTGCACGGTCTTTATGAAGGAAGCGGGGTTCCTTGATTTCTATATAGCAGCACTGATCACGGGCTCGATACTTGGGATGAACAGAAAGCTTCTAATAAAGGCTGCCGTAAGATTCCTGCCGTGCATAATAGGGGCTGTGGCAGCAGCCCTCGGACTTGTAAGTCTTGTCGGCCTGCTCTTTAATATGTCTCCCGGAGAATCCGTCGCATATATAGGAATCCCGATCATGGGCGGCGGAATGGGTGCCGGCGCGGTTCCGATCTCAAAGGTTTTTGAGGGAGCAATGGGTATACCCTCGGAGACCATCTTAAGCCGGCTGGTTCCGGCGGTTGCACTTGGCAATGCGGTCGCCATAGTTTTCGGAGGACTCTTAAACAGGCTTGGGGATAGGGTTCCCGCACTTACCGGAAACGGCAGGCTTGTGATCTCGGATGATGAGACATTAAATGATGAAAAAAGAGAGATACGTAGTAGGGGAGTGACGGACTATGCCGTCGGTATTATAATCGCGACCGCCTTTTACGCCTTCGGATCGCCTGTTTCGGTACTCATTGCAAAGATAGGACCGGACATACACGCCTATGCGTGGATGATAATCACGGTTGCTGTCGTAAAGATCGCAAATATCATACCGGAGAGGATAGAAAACGGCGCCGCACTGTGGTTTGAATTTGTGTCAAAGACATGGACAGCCGCGCTGATGCTCGGGATCGGCATAGCCTATACGGATCTCGGGCAGATCATTTCAGCCTATCCACCGACCTAACTGGAACTGGAGCTTGTAGTGGTACTGGGTGCGGCGCTTGGAGCCGGGCTTGTCGGGAGGCTCGTAGGGTTTTACCCTATAGAGGCTGCGATCACGGCAGGGCTTTGCATGGCAAATATGGGAGGCACCGGGGATGTGGCGGTGCTTACGGCGGCAAAAAGGATGGGACTTATGCCCTTTGCGCAGATATCGTCAAGGCTCGGAGGAGCTTTTATAATACTTATCGCATCGCTCCTTGTACCGGTTTTCTTTCACTGACGGGATTTGGCTTTAAGCCGATTAAGACATCAGCTTGCCGATTGCGTCGGAATAATGGTTGCAATTCAGCACTGGTCAAGTGCTGAATCAATGTCAGTAAGTTAAGGTTAGATATATTTGAAGGAATGGTTAAAAACAGGAACATTGAGCTACTGCTTCGAAGCTGGATCGCTGCTCATGCGGGTAGTTAGAAGCACAGAAAGAGAGAATACAACATTTAAGGCATGACAAATAGACAGATTCACATCTGCCTCAAAATAGTATATGATACCAGTCGATGGACAGGCTGTTCCTATGCGGCGCGATAAATAAAATACCGCGGTTTTCGGAAGTGTGCAGTTTGCAGACGGTTGTACTTTCTGTTTTCCCGAATAGGTATCAGTTCTCTTGCGAGGAGAGCCATCACATCAATCGGGTTTTCCTCTGCGGACAGGCGGAGGAAGACCCTGCATATATGGGCTGCAACACTAAAATTTACTTTGTAGGAGTGTTTCCTTTTTGCTTTTTCCATCACGGTGCTGTTTATCATTGCCTCTGTCAGGTTATAGGCTATGAGACGCGCCCAGATTTCCTGCATGATAAGTTCGGGTTTGAATGAATGAAAATTGCTTAGCCCTATGGTGTATTTAAGCTTTCTGAAAGTTTAACCCTGACTACACGGAATGAAATAGGGTATGTATCATTTGAACCATACTCAATGTAGTCAAAGGAAGTAGCAGCGTCTATGAAGCGGCGATAAGTATCACCGCAATCAATCTTTGAGGAATGGCTCCTGACCAGAGTGACATTAACAGTAATATCAAATGTCTCATCATCGGGGAAGTCGAACTTTCCTACGAGTCCTTTTTGATGGATGTCCTTTGTTCTAAAAGGAAAAAACTGTCCATTCTGGATTACGTGAGCCATGTTGTTGTAAGAGCAATAGCCCCTGTCACCGATGTAGACATTCTTAGATCCGGGTACAACGGGATGTCTGTCAACAATGGTGCAAAAGGCACGAAATTCGTCCTTTTGGTGAACCGGCTGCAAGAGAGCGGCTGTATACAGATGAGAGCCCAGATCCTGAAATGCGTTGATATGAATGCTATACGCACCCTTGATTGAGTTGCCCGGAGAGATGAAGTATTCGTCGGGTGGAGAATACTTGTCATTGCTGAAAAATGATGCGGTGGAACCGTCTGCTGCAAGAAGTCGATAGCCTGAGTATCCGTCAGTGCAAGACGGAATCGATCCCGTGAAGCTGTCAAATACTTTTTTCAGCGCTTCGGGTTTGAGTTTCTCACGTTGCTGAAAGAACGCAGAAGAAGACGGTGATTGCGTATTCATACCAAAGAAGTCAAGCAGCTCGTTTTTTGTAGTCGAGGAACCTTCGGCAATCATGAAGCGCATCAGCTTCCCAGGAGGAAGTTTTCGATCACGCGAAAAATCCTTTCCGGGATTTCTGGCATAATCAGAAATAGAAGATGAGACGGAGTCGATTGCGGAGCATAAAAGATTTTTGATTTTTGTGTGTGGCATAAGCACCTCCTTGAAATTGAAACAACGATTACATTTCCAATTTCAAGGGCCGCTCTCGCTACCTCTTATAATTCAATTAGTAGCGAGAGCAGCCGCACATTTTCGGTTCTATGTCAACCCCTTTGGGGAAATTTTTTAAAAAAATTGGGTTAGACCCCTTATGGACTCTAACCCTTTGAGCTTAATTTACTGACATTGAGTGCTGAATTGTAACGAATCGGCACTATGGCGTATGGTATCGAAATTATTTCATTGACGAAAGAGGATCGTAAGAGTATATTGTTTAATACTGATTTGAAGGATTTTAATTTAATTTTTATTTTAACATTAACGGAAGGAGTAAATTAAATGAAACGAAATCTTGAGCTTTACAAGAGAAGACTGGCTCTTGTGCTGGCCTTTATCCTTACCGTCTCAGGTGTGATACCGGTAAGCGCGGATAACCTTTCGGTTAACGCAGCAGCCGTATCCGCAGCAGCAGACACGGCGGTAAGCACTGACGGCAGTACGGCAGAGGGCGCACAGGAGCAGGGTGAGAC
>JAFVCL010000023.1 GCA_017479285.1 Lachnospiraceae bacterium | reverse complement strand
TATTCAAGGGCTTTTTCAGTACATTAAAGAGCTATGACAGGTATCTTAAGTTTGTTTTCCTTACCGGGGTTACGAAATTCTCCAAGGTAAGCATATTCAGCGACTTGAACCAGCTGAAGGATATCTCGCTCCTGCCCGAGTATTCCGGTATATGCGGAATAACGGAGGAGGAACTTATACATACGCTGGAGCCGGAGATAAATGCCTTTGCGGTATCCGAGGGGATAAGTAAGGAAGAATGTCTGGGCAATCTTAAGAAGATGTACGATGGCTACCATTTTAGTTATGATTCTGTCGGAGTTTATAACCCTTTCAGTCTCTTAAACGCATTACAGGATAAACATTTCAATATGTACTGGTTCTCCACGGGAACGCCCACCTTCCTTATCGAGAAGCTCAAGACATCGAATTTTGACGCAAAGAACTTCACGAGCGATGATTATTATGAGGAAGAGAGTTCACTTACAGACTATCGTGTGGAAAGCACAGACCCTGTTCCGCTCTTTTACCAGACGGGTTATCTTACGATAAAGGGGTATGATAAGGAATTTCGGAGCTATGCGCTGGGCTACCCGAATGAAGAGGTAAAATACGGCTTTTTAAAGAGCCTTGCGCCGTATTATCTCTGCGCGGAAGAGGAGCCGAATCCCCTTGATGTAAGGAGCTTTGTCCTTGATATAAGAAAAGGAAATACGGATGGTCTCCGGGACAGGCGTAAGCTTTGATTCAAAGGAGCGCAGCGTAAGCGGCTGGCTCGTGGCAATGAGAGATGAACAAATTACTGAATAACTGAAATATTTTGTGGAAAGTATTGCCCTTTTATGGTATTATTATTTTTAATGCCATAGGAGGGCATTATTTATTGGACATAGAAAGTTATATTAAAATTGTAGTACTTCTTGTGCTGGTTTTTCTTTCGGCTTTTTTTTCGTCCGCAGAGACAGCATTCACAACTGTAAACAAGATAAGAATACGCAGTCTCGCCGAGGAGGGAAACAAAGCGGCGGCGAGAGTTGACAAGATACTGGACAAGCGGAGCAAAATGCTTTCCGCGATCCTTATCGGAAACAATATTGTTAATATTTCCGCTTCATCCCTGGCAACGGTTATCGCCATAAGCATAAGCAAAGCGGTGGGCGCGAAGCTGTCCGAGAGTATGGCAGTCGGTATAATGACCGCCGTGGTTACCATCGTCGTACTTATACTCGGGGAGATCGTTCCGAAGAACTGGGCGATGAGCTATGCGGAGAAGATTTCCTTCGCATACAGCGGGATAATTTATTTTATAATGATCGTGCTTACGCCCCTTATCTTTATCGTAGACGCGATAACAAAGGGAATTCAGAAGCTTCTGCGGGTAGATGAGGATTACCACGAGGCAATCACTGAGACAGAGCTCAAAACCTATGTTGAGGCCGGACACGAGGACGGTGTTCTCGAACCCGAGGAGAGGGAAATGATAATGAATGTGTTCGAGTTTTCGGACGCAGAAGCAAAGGATATCATGATCCCCAGAGTAAATATGGTTACCGTAAGGGTTTCCGATACCTTCGAGGAAATAAGGGACACCTTTAAGGAGCATATGTACACAAGACTTCCGGTATACGAGGAGGACGAGGAGGGCGAGCAGGATCACTTCCTTGGAGTTATAAATATCAAGGACCTTGCTTTTTGTGAGGATTCAGATACATTTGCGGTCAGGGACTATCTGAGGGAATGCCTCTTTACCCATGAGCACAAAAAAACTGCGGATCTGTTGGAGGATCTTAGAGAGAGCACCGCAAGTATCGCGCTTGTGTTAAACGAGTACGGCGATGTGGTCGGTATGATAACGCTGGAGGATCTTCTCGAGGAGATCGTCGGAGAGATAAGAGACGAGTACGACGAGGACGAGGAGGAGCTGATAAGCGAGATAGCCGAGCGGACATATCTGGTTGAGGCTTCGATGAGCACGGATGATGTAAACGATTACCTTGATACGGATATCCACAGCGATGATTACGATTCCATCGGCGGTATTATGATCGAAAAGCTGGACAGGCTTCCGGAGGACGGCGAGAGCGTTGTCCTTGAAAGCGGAATAAAGCTGACGGTACGGGGCATTGAACAGAATCGTATCGAAAAGATTGAGATAGAGCTTCCCGAGGCCTCCGAGGAAGAAAACTCCGACGAAAAGGAGGAGGCTCCGGGGGAACTTGAGGCAGGGGATAATGCCGGACCGGAGGAATGAGGGGACAGGAACAGGGGCTTTTTTAAGAATAATTATTCTACAGGCATCAGCCTGTTTTAAACTAAGGCCGGAAATAAACATTTTTGGCGGATAACGAAAAGGAAACAGCGATGAGTAAACTTACAGAAATCAGATGGCACGGCAGGGGCGGTCAGGGTGCAAAGACCGCAGCGCTCCTTCTTGCGGATGTAGCGTTTCAGGCAGGGAAACAGGTTCAGGGCTTTCCGGAGTACGGACCTGAGCGAATGGGTGCGCCGATAACGGCGTATGACCGGATAAGCGACACTGAGATAAGGGTACATTCGAATATTTACGATCCCGATTATGTGGCGGTGGTTGATGATACGCTCCTCCATTCGGTAAATGTTACCGGAGGTCTCAAGGAGAGTGGCGGAATTCTTATAAATACACAGAAGACAAAGGACGAGATCCTGCCTCTTCTCGGTGATTACAAGGGCAGCGTATATGCCATAGATGCGAGAAAGGTAAGTCACGAAACCATGGGTAAGTATTTTCCCAACACACCGATGCTTGCCGCTATGGTAAAGATTTCGGGAGTTATGGAGATCGATGTGTTCCTTCGGGAGATGAAAACCTCCCTTGAGCATAAATTTGCGAGAAAGCCGGAGGTACTTGAAGGCAACCTGAAGGCTCTTAATATGGCTATCGAGGAGGTTGTAAAATGGCGTTAAAAGCATCTGAGATAAATGAACAGACAAGGTGGCAGGATCTTACGGAGGGCTTGCAGATATACGAGCCCGCGACCTCAAGGGATTTTAATACCGGCGAGTGGAGAACCCAGACTCCCGTGCTTGATAAGGAAAAGTGCAAGCAGTGCCTGCTCTGCGTTCCTTTCTGTCCGGACAGCAGTATCCCTGTAAAGGACGGAAGAAGACTTGATTTTGATTACGATCATTGCAAAGGCTGCGGTATCTGCGTAAAGGCGTGTCCTTTCGGTGCGATCTCCATGCAGGAGTAGTACCGGGTTAATGGTTGGAGAATTAAGTTACAGAAGAAAGTCAGTGCCGGTAAAACGGTATTAAAGAGGAGATAAATCAATGGCTACGAAGACCAGAATGTCCGGAAACGAGGCAATCGGACATGCAATCAAACAGATAAATCCCGATGTAATGCCTGCTTTCCCCATTACGCCGTCAACTGAGATACCTCAGTTTGTAGCGAGCATGATCGCAAACGGAGAAATAACAACAGAGTTTATTCCGGTAGAGAGTGAGCACAGCGCCATGAGTGCGGCTATGGGTGCCGAGGCTGCCGGAGCAAGAACCATAACGGCAACCTCATCCGCAGGTATGGCTCTTATGTGGGAGATGCTGTACTGCGCGGCATCAAGCAGACTTCCGATTGTTATGGCGCTTGTAAACAGAGGACTTACCGGTCCTCTAAACATCAACGCCGAGCATTCGGACTCCATGGGAGCGAGGGATTCGGGCTGGATCCAGATATATGCCGAGAACAATCAGGAGGTTTACGACAATTTCCTTCAGGCCCACAGGATAGCGGAGGCCAAGGGTGTACACCTTCCGGTAATGATCTGCCAGGACGGTTTTATTACATCCCACGCGGTACAGAATATCACTCTTTGGGACGATGAGCCCATAAAGAAATTTGTCGGACAGTACGAGCCGGAGCATTATCTTTTAAAAGAGAATGAGCCTATGGCTATCGGTCCTTATGCGGTTTCCAATTATTGTATGGAATCCAAAAAGGCACACGCCGAGGCGATGATAAGAGCAAAACAGGTAATACTTGATGTCGCAAAAGAGTTCGAGGAGATAACCGGTCAGAAATACGGTTTTTACGAGGGCTATCATCTTGAGGATGCCGAGTATGCCATAGTTGCCATCGGATCCGTATGCGGAACGATAAAGGATGCTGTTGACAAGCTTCGCCAGGAGGGTGCCAAGGTCGGCCTTATGAAGGTCAGAGTGTTCAGACCCTTCCCCGGGGAGGAATTTGCGGCTGCTCTTAAGAATTGCAGGGCTGTTGCGATAATGGACCGCAGCGAGAGCTACAGCTCCCAGGGAGGTCCTCTCGGCGCGGAGCTTACGGCGGCTATGTACCGCGGAAAATGTACCGCAGAGACAGTCAATATTATGTACGGCCTTTCCGGAAGAGATGTTAAGGTTGAAGATATCGAAGGCATTTTTGAGAATCTTAAAAAGCTCGCCGCCGGGGAGATATCTTATTCACAGTATCCTTATATCGGGCTTAGAGAGTAGGGAGCTGTATACCGGAGCGCATTTGTCGGAGCAGGTCTTAGAAACGGGTTACGGGGCTTCCCGGAGCGGATAATAAGACTGCTTAGTTTAAGGATAATCAAATCATCAAGCCGAAAGGACATAATATGGAACAGCAGGTTTTTAATTTCAAAGAGATACAGGAGAGGGAAGAGCGTCTTGCACCGGGTCACAGAATGTGTGCCGGCTGCGGTGGAACCATCGCCGTAAGAAATGTACTTAAGGCACTCCATCCCGGAGATAAGGCGGTTGTGGGAAATGCCACGGGATGTCTCGAGGTTTCCACCTACACATATCCCTATACCGCATACACCGACAGCTATATCCACACTGCATTCGAGAGCGCGGGGGCGACCTTATCCGGAGCGGAGACCGCGTACAGAGCTCTTAAAAAGCGCGGGAAGATTGACGATTCCTATAAGTTCATCACCTTCGGAGGAGACGGCGGAACCTACGATATTGGACTTCAGTCCCTTTCGGGTGCGATGGAGAGAGGGCATGACATGGTATATGTCTGCTACGATAACGGAGCTTACATGAATACCGGTATCCAGCGTTCGTCCGCTACACCCATGTATGCGGATACTACGACCACGCCCTCCGGAAAGTGCTCAAACGGCAAGCCCCAGACAAGAAAGGATCTTGCCGCTATAATGGCTGCACACAACATTCCCTATGTTGCGCAGACCACCTTTATTTCAAATTTCAAGGATCTTTATACAAAGGCGGAGAGAGCTATTTATACTCCCGGTCCCGCATTCTTAAATGTGCTTGCACCCTGCCCGAGAGGATGGAGATACGATACTCCCGAGCTTCCGGAGATATGTAAGCTTGCGGTGGAGACCTGCTACTGGCCTTTGTTTGAAGTAATCGAGGGAAAATGGATAGTTAATTACCGTCCAAAGAACAAGCTTCCTCTGGAGGATTTCCTTGTTAAGCAGGGCAGATTTAAACACCTCTTTAAGCCTGAGAATCAGTATCTGATCGAGGCTTTCCAGGAGGAAGTGGACAGAAGATGGGAAGAATTACTGGTGCGGAGTGATTCATGACAGAATATAACTGCTATTCCGAAGAGGAATATGAGAAGAAACGCGAAATCAGGCGAGCCAGAGTAGAAGCTGAAAAGGCAAGACAGCAGCGTAATCGAAAGCTGTTCTTTGGCGGTCTGATTTTGCTTGCTTTAATTGCAATTCTTGCGACGCTTATTGTTGTTATAGTTAATGTCGCGGGAAAGAATAAAAAGGATAATGCCTCCGCAGATGCCGATGCTACAAATGGCAGTGTGACTGCTTCCGCTATTGAAACCAGTCCGGAATCGGATGAGGCAGATATAGAAAGCGAATACGGTCCTGCCGGGGACGAGGCAGGCGTGGATACAAGCGCAGATTCAAGCGCAGATGCAGGTAAAGAGATAACCGGTGCGGAATTGGGACTTTCCCCGGACAAGTTTGTTTTTACAGCCGACTCCGACACGGTATATATGGATTCCAGTGAGTTTACTTCCGAGTTCGGATTAGTTGTAAGGGTTGATGACGGAAAGGTTCTTGCGCAGAAAGCCGGTTTTGAAAAGATGATCCCCGCCTCGATGACAAAGATCATGACGGTTTTGACTGCAAGGCAGCATATATCTGATGAGCAGCTCGATGATATTGTCGCCATAAGCTATAATGCCAAGGCTTATGATCTCTCACACGGTACCTCCAGTGCGGGATATGAAGAAGGGGAGATGGTCAGCCTGAGGGATCTTTTTTACGGGACGATACTTCCCTCCGGCGCGGAGGCGGCATATATGCTTGCCGAGTATACCGCCGGGAGCCATGAAGCCTTTGTGGAGCTTATGAACGAAAATGTAAAGGCTCTTAATCTTGAGGATACCACGCATTTTACAAACTGTGTCGGTGTGTATGATGAGAATAATTACAGTACATGCAATGACATTGCTGTTATTCTTGCCGCGGCGATGGAGGATGAATTCCTCGCGGAGCTTCTCGGAACAAGAAGATATACCAGTACTGTCACAGAGCAGCATCCGGAGGGTGTCGAGCTCTCCAACTGGTTTTTAAGGCGGATAGAGGACAAGGATACCGGCGGATTTGTCTGCGGAGCCAAGACCGGATTTGTCAATCAGTCCGGAAGCTGTGGCGCGAGCATGATGAAGGGCGATGACGGGAATACATATATATGTGTTAGCGGGAAGGCGTGGAGCGCCTGGAGATGCATCTATGACCATGTGGCCGCGTATAATATTTACGCCATCGGAAATACGGGATATCACAAGGAATAAGATGCCGGCTGCGTCTTTATTTAGGTATGGTATGGATTTGAATTCTATTACGGTATATGTAGACGGAAGCTACAATGATGCCATAAAAAAATATGCCTTCGGCTGCGTGTTTATATTGGATGACGGTGAGATTTATCTTGCTTTCGGAAATGGGGACAACCCGGAATCTCTTAAGCAAAGGAATGTCACCGGAGAGATGCTCGGAGCGATGTATGCGGTCCAGTGCGCGAGGAAAAGCGGGTACAGGGCCATAGACATTTATTATGACTACAGCGGTATTGAGAGCTGGGTAAGCGGAGCCTGGAAGGCGAAAAACGAACTGACGCAGAAGTACCGGGATGCGATGAGAGGCTGGGGGACGGATATTAAGATAACCTTCCATAAGGTGGAGGGTCACTCGGGAGACAAGTATAACGATCTTGCCGATAAGACGGCTAAGAGAGGGCTGACAGAGGGCGAAGGAATTCCCGCGGTGAAGGCGGTTACGGATCTGGAATTCCTTGACTTATAGGAAGTTTTTCGAAAGTTTATGAATGCCTTTTAAGGGTTTGTTGGTATGTCAGATTCAAGCGAAGAAATAAGAATAAATAAATATCTTGCCGCCTGCGGTATTTGTTCGAGGCGTGAGGCGGACAGGCTTATAGAGGAAGGCAGGATCCTTGTAAACGGGGAGCCAGCGGTTTCCGGCTATAAGGTTACCGGAAACGAAGAGATATCATTTGACGGCGATGTAATAAAAGGACCCGAAAGAAAGGCTTATCTTGCTTTTTACAAGCCGGTTGGAGTTACGGTAAGCGAGAAGGATGAGCACGCGGAGACACTTATCAGTGAGCTTATAGATTATCCGGTGAGGGTCACATACGCCGGCAGACTCGATAAGGATTCCGAAGGGCTTATTCTTCTTACGAATGACGGAGAGCTTATAAACAGGCTGATGCGGGGGGCAAACGGTCATGAGAAGGAATATATCGTAGGAATCGACAGGGAAGTGACGGAAGAAATCATCGCCGCTTTTGAAAAGGGGATTTACCTGAAGGAACTTAAGATAAAGACAAAGCCTGCAGGGGCCGAGAAGATAGGTAAACGGAGAATGCGGGTTGTCTTAACCCAGGGGCTTAACCGCCAGATAAGACGGATGTGCGAGGCCTGTGGAGTCAGGGTAACTTTCCTTAAAAGGGTAAGGGTCGCGAATATAAAGCTGGGAGATCTTTCCGAGGGAGAATACAGAGAACTCACGAAAGAGGAAATATTGGAACTGCGCAGAGAAGTCAATTTGTAGTTTAGCTGACTAACACCATTTTCTCACCGCGAGGGTATATTATATTTCCGTCGCGGAGATAACGCTCCGGTGAAATGTTCCACGAATTTCTAAGTCTCTGCTACAATGCGCTCTGGAGGGGAGCGCATCGTAACGCATAGCCTAAGAAATTCGGGACAGATTTCGCCTACGCTAAAGGCATCT
>JAFVCL010000022.1 GCA_017479285.1 Lachnospiraceae bacterium | reverse complement strand
TGTACGGAGTTCATGGTATCGTTTCCCATGGACTTGTACTGTCTTAGCTTTACTCCCACGGAATTCATTCGAAGGGATGAAGGATTGTACTGCACATGGAAGGGAACAAAGCCGGATGCCTGCATCGCGAAATCCGTCTCGGCTTCAATAACCTTTCTCTGTGCTCCGCCTGCCAGTACCACGGCGCGTGATACCACCTGTCCCGCTCTGCCCATGAGCGTTGCAGATTCCTTCTTTCTCATCTTGGCAATACCCTTGAGGGCAGCAACATCCTCATATGTCGATATTCCGCTTGTGTCATTGTATTCCGCGCCGAGGACTCTGACATAGAGGGTTGCCTTCGCCGTCATATTCTTAAGCGCCCTGGCACCCGCCTCAAGCCCTACTGCCATTCCGGCGACAGCCGCTTCCTGCGCAGCCGCCGATCCGGCTCTTAATAATAAATCTGAAACCGCCATTTATTCTATAAGCCTCTTCTTCTCTGTTCATTCCGAAGCTGTCTTTCTATCCGTCCGTAGACCTTATCCGAGATGGAATCGATCTGGGCTCTGACGCTTCTGTTTACTATATTCCTTATCTGTTCGGCATTCTGCTCGATCGTCTCGTTTGAAACACTGTTTATTACCGTTCTGTTTTCGGTCTCAAAAACCCGGGACTTTTCGGTGGTCTGCCTCTGTGTCTCCTCTATCCGCTTTACCTCCTGACGGATATCTTCAAGCTGTTCCTCCGATACAAAGGTCTGCTGCGAGCGATGTACTATCGGGATCTGCTCAGCTTCAAAGCCCTCCGAGATAACCCTCTGTGAAAACTGTCTTTCCGTAAGTCTCTCCGTCATTCTCCTTATGATATTATTTACGAGAATGTTTTCAAGTCCGTATACAAATCTCTCATTAGCAGCTCTTACATTTATATCCCGGACAGGGGTATATACAGTCTCTGCTGTTTCCCCGGCGGCGTTACTTAATGTTATAGCTTCGCCGCTTTCAGCTGTTTGAGCATTTTCCTTTATTATCCTCTCGGTACGCTCCTTAACCTCCCGGGCGATAACCTCTACAGTAGTCTCCCTGTCCCTAAAATAAGTCTCTCTTGCAAATACCGGAAAGATATTCTGGAGGAAGGTCTCGTTATAACCGTCGGTTACATTCGGAGTATAGTTTCCGATAACCGATGGATATGATGAGGGGACAGTCGTGTCTGTGGATGGAGGGTAGACCGTGGGAGTATTTTCTCCTGCCAAAGTGCCTTCTTCTCCCCGGCTTTCGGAGTTTTCTCTTCTGTCTGTACTTCCGTGGCTTATAACCTCTTCGCTTTCCGCCTCCTGTATATCCCGAAGGAGCAGTCCCATATTTCCCTCGGATATCCTCTCCGACATATAAAATCTCTCGGGAGCTGCGATGTATTCCCGTATAAGTCTGTTTGTTACCTGCATGGTCTGCGGAAGAAGCTTTTCCGTCTCCGTCCGGATAGTCTCAAGCCTTTCTGCCTCCCTCTTTTCCTCCTCCTCAAACTGCTTCTTAAACTGCTCCGGATGTTCGAGGGAAAGTCTGCTCTCTTTCATCGTCCTCTCGGCAGGGCTCTGCGTCTGCGGAGCGGGAGCATTCTCGTTCAGGATGTTTTTAAGGCTTTGCATATACCGCTCATTACGCGCGATATTTTGCTGGTATGTCTGGTAGATTGCCTCGGTAAATTCGTCTCTTTGCTCGGTGTTTATTTCCGTGCTGTTATCTACCGTATCTCCCGGGGCAAGAGTCATCTCCGCGCTCTCGAAGGTATCTCCTTCGATATTTCTGTCGGTTTCAGAGATATCTGCGGTATCCCCTCCGCGGCTTTCGTACAGGTTTCCCGACTGGCTTATCTGAAGTCTTAAATCGGTATTCTCACTTATCGCAAGGAGCTGCCTGACGATGTTTAACTCAGCGCTGTAATTGTCCCCTCTCTCCTCATTCTTGACATACTGTTCATGGAGGTATTGAAGGTACGCGGTATTGTTCTCTATCCTGAAAAGTGTATTGTCCGCACCTCCATAATATACATTCTCTGTGGAGAGCCATGTCCTGTTATCCCGGTCAGACCTTGAATACGAGCTTTCATAAACCTTCTCTATAAGTTCGAGGAGCACAGCGGAATTTATCCTCTCAGTTATCTCCTGCTCGCTTATAAGAGTATCCCCTGCTATGTCGCCCTCGTATATATTCTCGTGTCTGTATACAAGGGGCTGAGTTTCGTTTCTTGCACTCTCGCGGAGCCTTGTGAGCAGTGTCTGTCTTGCAAATCTCTCAAATTCCGTATGTCGGTATTCAGTCTCCGAAACCACTCCCGGTTCGGAATTATTCTCATAAAAGTTCTGCAGAATCTGGTATATCGCAGCACTCTGAAGCCTTCTGTTTACCTCCTCATGAAGGTGCAGTACATTTTCGTTAAAGACTTTAGTCTCGCTCTTTGATTCTATATTGTTGTTTTCTGTATATTCCTCTACAAGGCTTCTTATCTCATTTAAATTCTCCCAGTAGAGATTTATCATCT
This sequence comes from Lachnospiraceae bacterium, assembly GCA_017479285.1. Taxonomy (GTDB): domain Bacteria; phylum Bacillota; class Clostridia; order Lachnospirales; family Lachnospiraceae; genus AC2028. The sequence continues at coordinate 27,670 of JAFVCL010000022.1, read as the reverse complement.
CGTCCTGCTGCTTTAAATTCTCTGTATAGCTGTAAACCTCGTTCAAAAACTTCTTTTCATCCCGTATCCCCAGCTTATGAAGTATATTCGTTATGTAGACATTGTCCTGATAGGAAAGTGGTGCGTCCGCTGAGATCATTATCCTGTTTACAAGATTGTTTACCACATTTACCTTGCGGATCTGGTTGTTCTCAACATTGGAATTGTTGATTATTCCCGTCATCCCGCCATTCATGACAAAGACCTCCGGCGGCTGGGTAACAAGATGCAAAAGGTCAGTCTCGTCCACATACTCTCCAAGCTGCATATAGTTTCCCTTAATGCGCTCGGTAAAGCCATCCTTAGCAGCAAGGATGCCCGGTCTTAATGAAGTTTTTATGGGTTCTCTTATCTTAAGCATCTAAAACATACCCGCATACAACTAACTCATCAGAAAGTCCGCAACGCTTCTTCCCCGGGTTCCGTGAACGGCTCTGTCAGTCATATCCCGCTTGGAAAGCTCGACTACGGGAGATACTGATCTGCTTTCCGCTCCCTTTCCTTCCTTGTTCAGTCCGCTGAACTCCCACTTCTTTGACTTTCCGGCGAATTCATCCTTCTTTAACTCCTTAACGGTTCCGAAGGAGAATTTGTTTGCTCTTCCCGCCATCTCTTCCTTTGAATCTTCCTTTATGCCGATTCCGGAGGAGCTTCCGTCGGGAGAAGAATTACTTCTGTTAATAAGACTGTTCTGGGAGGATGAGGTTCCGTTGCCTCCCTTTACGCTTCCCTGGAATTCCCATTTTCTCGACGCGCTTTCCATTGAATCCCTGCGTGGTTCGTTTGCGTCCGTATTTCGAAGGGCGCTTGTCTGTGAATTCCCGGTAAAGCCTCCGCCCGGGTCGAGTTCGAAGCGCCTTGCCCTTGCACTCATCTCATCCTTTGTCATCTCCTTGATACCCACATCGGCACCAAGCTTTTTATCGCTGTAATCGGCGTTTTGAGCGGAGCGTACGGATGAAAGATCTCCCCGGTATTTATCATTGTTCTCCGCTCCGAAATTATAATATCTTCTCTTTTCCGTAAGAGTCTTCTTTGATTCCTCCCCGGATGATACCTTGTGGGATATCGTATTGTTTCCGGCCTTTGCCTTCTCGTTAAACTCCCACTTTCTCGCCTCATTCTCGAAGTCCTTCTGGTGCTTTTTATTTTCAAGAGGCTCCGCGGGGTATAAAGAATACAGTCTCTTTGTGTTTCCCTTTCCGCCGACCTCGAATTTCCATTCATCCGAGCCCACATCAACGGGATTCGTAATACAGAACATCTGGTTATAACCGATGGTTATAGTCTCCGTAAGAAGACCTCCCCTCTCGGCATCAAGAGCTCCGTACTCCTTGCTCATTACCACCGCCCCGGTAAAGGCATAATATCTTGCTGCATCGAGGGATATGCTGCCTCCGGTATTTCTTCCGATAAAAAGCATGAGCGGCAGCGCAAGCTCCGTACCGTTTGAAAGCGGGTCGTTGATCTCCGTGGGGATGTAACGCTCCACCTGAAGGGTATAGGGCTTGCTTATGGGCTTACGCTTTATGTGTACATAGTCGTTCATCCCGCCTTCCTGGATGTAATCGTACTCGTTCTCTCTGGTAAACGCCCGCACACTCTTAAGCGGGACATCAAAGGCGAAGTCCACACGGAGTATAAATCTGAAATTGGGAATATAAATATGCTGTTCTCCCATAAGCCTTTTCTCTTTTTTAATTCATATTTGATATGGATCTTTGTGCCGTTTTAAACTGCATAAACCGGCGGTTTTCTATACCTGTATCCGTCAATGCATACCCGTCGGCAGCATCTCAAGGATACTCTTCTCCTTGCTGTCTGAGGGATTAAGGCTCTTGTTGATGGTGCTTATCTCCTTGCACCACCTCCTTCTCATCGCGTGGTCCATGGAGAGCACTTCTGCCTCGCTCCAGTGGAAATAGTAGGAAATAAAAGCCATCTCCCTGAAAAGCTCATCCTTTGGATAAAGCTTTATCCCTCTCTGGTAAAATTTATCGGAATATCGACTTCCTTACCGCAGTCGGGACAAACAAAGTGCATTGTGGGAGGCTCGATATCGTTTATCCTCTGGTACATATCCTGAAGGAATGCAAGGTCTGCGGTAAAGAGTCTCTCTATGATATTCGGAGCTATGGTCGCAACTCCCTCTATCTCGGTTATTACCTCGGCAAGAAGCACTATCGTAAGATACGAAGGGTTTGAGAGGACTCTCGGGTCGCGCTGGGCACGCATCTCATCCCCGGCAGTCGCAAGTCTCATCCTGCCGTTTTTATGTATCTCGCCGTTTCCGTCAATGTAACCTTTGGGTAGGGTAAATTCAAATTCTGTTTCCATCTTAAGGAGCTCCTTTTCTAAGCTGTTTATTGCGTTTTTTCATGTTTTATCCGGATATATCGCAAGGGACATTTTTGCTTAAATCCCTCCTCACATCACAAAGAGTATAAGCCGTTTTCTCCCGAAAATGTATCTTGCGATTTACCCAAATCGCCGAAAAGCCTGCAATGCAGGCCTTCCGGCTCTTTTGTGCTTATTATTGCATTAGTTGGGAATTACAAGTTCCTCGTATGCAAGCTCAACAGACTCGATAGCAACATCTGAAGTCTTAGCATCAAGCTCGGGACCGGTGTACTTGGTAACCCAGGCGTTGGTAAGAAGCCATACTCTTGTACCGGTAATGCTGGTGGCAAGAGCCTGGGGTGAACCGCCGTTGATGTCGATAAGCTCGATCTGAACATCATTTCTGGGCATCTCACCTCTTACCTCGGATACGCACTCCTGAATCCATGTCTTGAAAGCGGAATCAAGTGTGTAACCGAAACGAAGGGTTATATTTCCGTGCTTAACAAGGCCCGGAATCTTAACGGGTGCCAGAGAGTTTGCGTTGCCCTGGCGGAACTCGATCACATCCACGGTGGCATCGATACCGGTAACCTGCGAGAATGCTGCGGTTCCCTCGACATTTGCCACACGAACAAGGAAGTTCATTTTTGTAAGCGGATATGATAAGCCTTTGTTATTTTCATAAGGACTAGCCATTAATTAAATCTCCTTTTCTAAAATTATAGGTTTATCTCCCTGTTATCAGCCTTCGCTCTCGGCAGCTCCTCCGGTCTCAGAGGTATGCTGGGTCAGGCGGAAGATTACGAACTCAGCGGGACGGCTGGGTGCGATACCGATGTTGCAGATAAGTCTGCCGCTTCTTATATCATCCAGGCTCATGGTAGAAGGTCCGATCTCTACGAAATAAGCCTAACCCGGTGTGCTTCCTGTGAGCATTCCCGTTCTCCAGAGTCCATCGAGGAAGGAGGTGATAGTAAGGGATACTCTCTGCCACAAAGTATTGTCATTGGGCTCAAATACAACCCAGTTTGTGGAAGCCTTGATGCTCTCCATAACATAGATGAAGAGACGGCGGATGTTGACATACTTGAATGCGCTGTTCTGTGAAGCGGTTCTTGCACCCCAGATGCGGATTCCTTCTCCGGGTATTACGCGGATAAGGTTGATTCCCTCGGGATTTAAGATATCCTGCTCATCCTTGGTGTAATTAACTCTTACGCCGTTGCAGAAGATAGGCTCGTTAGCAGGTGCCTTGTGTACACCCCTCGTGATATCAGTACGGGAGAATACACCCATAACTGCTCCTGAAGGAGGAACGAAGTCTGACTTGTTGGTGCCTCTGTCAAATACCTGGATCCAGGGATGATACATAGCAGCATAGGTGCTGTCGATGATACCTCTGTACTCGATAAGATCCTCTGTCTTGTATGCATCCTTAGGCATATCGATTACCGCAAAACGGCTTCTTGTATTCTCGCAGTGAGCAACAAGTGCAGCGATAACCTCGGGGATGGTGATTCCGGGAACAGCGATGATATTGACATTGTTGTTCTCAAGGAAGCTCTGGATACCGGTACGTCCCTCAGGACCGTCATCGGTTCCGATAAAGGTTCCCGCATTTACCTTGCTGATGCTTCCGTCGAAGCCGCCCTCAAGAGTAAAGCTTCCCTCGGTAATACCCTTGCCGAGAATATTCTCTACGGGATTTCCGATCTCCTTCATAGGAGCCTCGTCCTTAGCATCCTTGCCGTCAGCGGGCTTTACATTAGCTTCCTTAACAGCCTTTGCTTCGATCTTGATGATATTGCTTGCTGCAACTCTTGAAGCGATGTATGCGGGTGATGCTGAGTTGAGAGTAAGGTCGAAATAGTTCTCAACCTCATCATTGTAGCGAACCTGCATATCGAAGGTTACAAGCTTAACAACATTCTTGGGGATCATATCGGCATCAACGGGATCAGCCTTGAACTTATTCTCAAAGGTAACCTGCTCGTCGTAGATCATTGCGATACGGTTGTACTCGCCGTTAAACTCAACGATGTCGCCCTCACGGAAGCCCTCTGCCGACTTTGCCTTGTAAACATTCTTTCCTACGCTCTCAAGAAGCTGCATCTTCTTCTTTGCAACTGTCTTTAAAGAGATCTGAATACGGTTGCCCCACTTACCTGCGTTTGCAGCGGTAACCTTTAAGATTCCCATCTTTTTGGAAGCAGCTACTGCATCCTCGGGAGCAACTCTTGATACATAGCAGCGCGTTCCGCCGTTTGTAAAGAACTGCTCTACTGCATTTGCAAGATAACGGTAATCACCGTAGGTGTACTCGGAGAGATATCCTCCGAACTGCTTTGCAAAGCTCTTAAAATTTGTTACAAGAAGAGGAGCTCCGCTGGTGGGGCCTTTCTGGGCGAGACCGATGAATCCGCCTGTGCTGGTTCCTACTCCTTCAATGCTTCGCGGAGAATTGTCATATTCCTCGACATATACTCCGGGACTAAAATATTCAGCCATAAACTGATTTTCTCCTTTCTTTTTTTATTGCTGACCTTTAGCTTACAATAACGTTTGTCTGACCGGGATTGACTATATTTATCACCCCTCCGTATGCACACATGCATGTGCTCTCCATGGTAAGACAGGGCTTTCCGCCTATAAGTACCTTTCCTCCCGTCCATGTGCCGGTTATCGCCGGCATACAGGGCTGTGGAGTAAGCACTCCCATGGCCGCCGCGGTAGCTGCCGCCACCTGCGGGTTTGAAAGCGTTGTGCACATTCCAAAGGGTGTTACGTTTACTCCCGGTGCCGCATCCGCCATTACGCAAACGGGCTTGCTCTCTGCCAAAACCGTAAGGTTATTTGTTGCATTGATAACTCCGGGAGTCATTCCGAAGCTGCATTTACAGCTTGCTCCGGTTACTATTAACTGTGACATTTACAGTTCCTTCCTAATCGAGACTCTCAATCTTTTCAGCGAGAAAATCTATCGTTTTGTAACGCTTTTCTCCGTCAACAATATATTTGACAAGAAACTTAAGTTTTTTCCCATCGTTTCTGACCTTTAACAGGTATGAACCATCCTCGTTTACCTGTCCGCGGATTATGCGGAAAATAGGTGAATTTGTGGGAAACTCATCGTCCGGATTTTTGCGCAGCCGGACTTTTTTCTCCGAGAGTTCTTCAAGTACTTCAAGCTCTTCAAAGGTGTTTTTTTCTGCGTTGTAAACCCCGTAACCGACATCCGTAAGGTTTATCCTTCTGTTTGGAAGAAAGAGGGTCAGGATGCGTTTTTTTACATCCAGCTCCCTGACGGTGGCAACGGGTCGGCCGGGATGGATAGCCGTGATCTCTTTGATTCCGGAAAGTTTTCCCTTAAGCGTAAGACAGTCTTTGCCAAGTTTTGAGTTCTCTGACGGTATCAGGAACACATCTGCCATCGGCATTACCTTGTCAAGCTCCTCGTATTTTACATTAAGGCTTACAGGCTCGTATCCGTATACCTCTATCTGCATGAGACGATCTTCTCTGCCGATATTAAGGAATACATAACAGCCTTCACCCTTAGCTGTAGCGGCGATGTTCTCGCCTTCAACCTTGAAGCTGACATTTCTTTCATCCACTGCAAGTCCTGTTGTAGCATCTCTTAAGCTGATCATAAGATCAAGCATACAGTGGATCTGGGCCTTTTCCATCTTATCCTCCTTTCCGGTAGGTAGCGGTTTTCACTACCCGGGGGTGATCTTCTAATTATCATCCACCCCCTCTCCTGTTACATTCAGTGAGAATGTTGCATCAACAACACGAGGCGTATTGACAACGATCTCACTGGATACATAAACGGGTGCCGCCTTGTAAAAGAGCGATATCTGATAGGGCTTGTTTATCGCACTCCACACCCTTACTTTTTCCTCCAGACTGATCTTCGCCTGTGTGAGAACGATCGGAGGTTCCTGCGTGTCCAGCCAGTTTTGCAGCTGGTTCGGAAGTACTGAATTGTTGTCTGAAACAATCTGTGCGCACTTACCGATGATCTTTTGGAAGTCCTGGTCTTTAAGACCTGCCTGGCCTCCCGAATTTATAAACACCATATAGTACAGGCTATACGGTTTTGGCGGCGGTGTTAACTGCAGCTTTCCGCGCCTTACCGTCGGCGGCGGAGCTATCGTATCTTCCTCCCTGATATCGTAAAGATACAGTCCAAGAATGTAGTCAACATCCTGTGATGCCGGGGAGGATACCTCGATATTGTTCGGTGAAGGTATCGGCTCCGGGCACATCTTGGTCCTTAAGATGTTAAGAATGTAATTGCTGACATCGGAAATAATTGTATAATCTGCCATTTCCTTACAACTCTCCTCTTTCTGCCATCTCGCTGATTATATCGGCGAGTTCGAGTATCTTCTTGGCGACCCCGGGAGTTACTAGGATCGCCCAGTCTGTGCTTCTTATGTACACGCATTCGCATCCCAGATATTTCTTTGCATCAGTTTCTGCGATGTATGCGTACTTTGTATCGTCATCATTTCTCAAATATCTGTCGGTCTGCTCTACGGCATTCTTTGATATTGTATCTGTCTTTCCGTCATTCTTTGTAACGGTGCTCTGCCCTATGGTAAAGGTATAGCTTGCGCTTCCTCCGAACATCTGGCTCATTGTCGCATCGTTTCCGCGCCTTACATATCTAAAGCCGGACTTTCTGCGGCATTTGTCGATCGCACCGAGGGAGACATATTCCGTGGAGGCATCGGAGAGGTACTGATGATAAACACATGTGCTTCCGTTTCTTAAAAGCTCATCCAGAAGCCTTCTTGCATATTCGTAAAGCTCAGAGTTTCCGTTTGTCTCGGCTTCGTGTGCCAAAAGGGCAACTGCCGCCGCTTTTGCTTCATCATCTTCTCCGTCCATTATATCACGGATCACGCCATCTATAGAATCGGGACTTAATATCGAATAATCAACATTGCCGTCTCCCGATGAGCCTCCGTTTCCGGCTCCCAAGCCCCCTTCGTTTTCTCCGTCTCCGGCGCCGCTCTCATTGATGCCGTAGCCTCCGCTTCCGGTTCCGTCACCCCCGGTTGTTTCGCCGTCTCCGTCACCGCCGCCGGTACCCCCGGCATTGTCCGCGCTCTCTCCGGCAATGGCGGTCTTTACATCGTTGATGTATTTTATCGGAGCGCCGTTTCCTTCAAGTCCGGAAAGAAGATCCTCAAGGCTTCCTCCCACTGCGGCAAACTTTCCAAGCTCGGATACGGGAGTAAGTCCGTCAAAGTTTATCTCGTCTATGATGGTCTCAAGCATTTCGGAAGCGGCATCGGGTATGATAAATGATTCTCCCTCAAAATCTTCAGCATCAGAATCAGTTCCCTCTTTTCCGGAGGTACTGTCATCTTCATCCGCTTCCCCTGAATCTATAAGATCGTTTAAGAGATCCTGTATCATCCTTGCCCTTACGAGATTTCCCTCTTCCAAAGCCCTCTCGTACTCTTCCAGCGCCTGCTGAGTCATATCGTCATATCCGTCCGAGTCCTCTTCAAGAAGAGATTTAAGACTCTTAAGCAGGCTCTCAAGCCATTTGATATGACTCTCTATGACATCCGATGCGCCGGATGCGTTAAATGAAGCTTTAAGACTCTTTGCATATTCGAGTCTGCCCTCGACGAATACTATGCTGTTTTCAGTGGTCTCCCTGTCTGTAAGAGCCTGTATGTAATACTGGTAGCTTCTTTGTTCTTCAGAGCCCTTTCCTGTTGCGAAATCCGACATTGCAAAGGGGATAAGCCAGCCGTAAAGAAGGGATATCTCTCTGTCTGCGTGATTTATGTCCCCTGCCTCTATACTCCTTAGATCGGTGATCATCCTAAGGTAGGGAAGCGCGGCATCAACATCAGCAGCGTTCCTTGCAGTTGCCCTTGCAAGAAGATAACCGGTATACTCCGCCGCGGTCTCTCCCTTCGAGAGGCTCTTTGATCTGTATTGCTCGTAGCTCGCCTCGCAGGCTTCTATGGCATCTTCTATTATTCCGAGAAGCTCCTCGTTTGTCTCAAATTTATATCCGGAGTAGTCAGATATGTATCTGAACTTTCTTCCCATCTCGGGATTTCCGGAAAATGCGGCATCTCTTAAGAAGTATAGTGTGGGAGCCGCTCCGAAGGCTTCGCTTCCGCCGATGCTCGATGCCATTTTGCTGTAGGAATCTTTCTTCTGAACCCCTGCCTCAATGCTCTTTTTTACCTCATCGGTCTTTACTTTAAGCTCCTCTATGGAGTTTTTGCTCTCGTTATATTTCTCTTCGTTTTCCTTTATCTGCGTTAAGATTCTTTCCCGTTCTGCCTTTTTCGCATCAAGTCTTTCGTTATATTTCTCCTCAGCCTCGGAAAGCTTTATTTCTAAATTGCTTTCGTTTTCATCTATTGCGATTATAAGCTCTTCCCTGCGCCTGTTAAGCTCCGTGGCGTTTAAGATTTCGGCGTCTTTTTCTTTTTCCTGCGCAATCCTTTCGTTGTAATCGGATATTATGGAAAGGAGCTTAAGTCTGTATTCGGGAAATGTCTCCCCCTCTTCAAAACCGGTAAATTCTCCCTCGTTAAGAAGCGCTTCCCTGTTTTCCTCGAGAAGCTTTATCTCATTCTCAAGGTATTCGATACGGGATCTTACTGCCTCTGTCTCGCTCCTTACGGATATAAGGGAGTCTGCATAAAGTGCCGTAAAGCCTGCTGCGCCGCTTTCTGCGGAGGTTTCCGAGTAGGTTATATCTCTCTGTTCTTTTCTCTCAAGTTCGCTTAAGTTCGTCTGTGCTTCTTGAAGACTTAGCCTGTCGTCGTTTAGATCCCTGTCTATATCAAGAATGCTTCTTACTCTGTCGAGGCAGCTTACATACACGCTCTTTTCCGCGGTAAGCACCTTTGCCTGTTCTCCGATATCCTCGGGGATAACACGGTTTTTAGCCTTATCCTCTGTCTCTTCCAGCTCCTTTTCAAGTTCAGATTTTTCTTTGGAGAAACGCGCTTCTATCTCCTGTCTCTCTTCACCGTACTTCGCGGGCAGATTCTCGTCTATGTCCGCGCCTGTTTTCTCAAGGCTCTCCAAAAGATCTGCCTTGGTCTGTAAAAGCTGTTCGCAGAGCTCGTTTAAGTCATCGTTTTCTTTTTCGATGTATGAAAGCTTTTTGCCGAGTCCCGTGATCTTGTTATTAAGTGCTGTCACAGCGGCATCATAGGGATTTGCCCCCTGCGCCTGAGCCGCGGATATAAGCCCCGGGAGACTTTCGAGTTCATCCGAAAGGGCCTCCGCCCTTTCGTTAAGTGCATCTACGGGTATCTGTGCGGCAGCTATGTCATTCTCCCTTGCTCTGATAAGCTTCTCTTTTTCATCGATCTTATCAAGTACCTTATCAAGCTCGTATGTATAATCCTCATAAGAGGCTTTTAAATCCTCAAGTTCTTTTTCCTTTTCGTCTATGACAGCCTTGGCTGCTGTATAGACCGGCTCGTACTCGTTATAGGCATCATTTTTTTCTTTAAGCTTTAATAGAGCCTCCTGATATCTCGAATCTTCCTCTGCAAGAGCCTGCTGCTTTTCGTAAAGCTCACTGTCGGTCTCTATGACCTTAGTCTCTGTAATGATATCAAGATCCGCCTTGGCGTCCGAAATGGCGTTCTTCGTTTCCTCAATTGCGCTATCAAGAGCAAGCTCGCCCTCGAGAAAGCTTATAAGTTCTTCATTATCGGCTCTTGCTTCGTCTGCGGAAAAGTATGCCGCGCTTACCGCCGCAACTGTCTTTTCCTGCTTTGATACCTTTCTGTCAGCCTCCTGCTTTCCCTCCGGGTCGTATGTCCTTGTGGGATCCACAAGCGCTGTGAAACGGCTTGTTGTAAGATGGTCTGACTCAGCCTTTAGCTCATCGAGCTTAGCCTTCTCGGACTCTAAATTCTCTTTGGCCTTTTGCAGTTTTGACTCAAGCTCGTCCCTCTTTCCGTATGCTTCCTCCAGCTCCCCTCTTCGTGACTGCGCAACCGACTTTCTTGTCTTTAGCTGCGAGAGCTTATCTTCAAGCTCCGCGATCCTTGCCTCGGCATCTGTTACTGTCTTTTCTCTCGACTCAGATAGCTGTCTTATCTCATCGGCGATCTCTGAGCGGCTCCAGTTTATTTCATTTGCATCCGAGAGCGCTTCGTCAAGCTCAGTATCCAGTCTGTAATACTCGCTTCTTACAGGCTCAAAATCCTTTAAAAGTTCATCATACTTCGCCTGTAATTCATTTAATCTGTTATCATACTCCTCCTGATCCCAGGCCGTTCTTATTTCCTCTGCCCGGTTCTCAAGCTCCTCTATCTCATCCTCAAGGGTATATATCTCATTTCTGAAGGCAATAACCTTAGCTTCTCCCCTGTCAACCTCTGCGGAAAGCTGTGCGATCTCGGAGGAGAGCTCAGCCTGCCTGAGTCTCATCTCGTCAATGAGCTTTTCGTTGTCCACTGTAGCGGTACCGAGGAGGTAATCATTCTTTGTCAGGTTGTAATAAACCTCGGCTCTTCTCGTGGCATCTATCTGGCTTGTTACATAAAGCACCGAATCTGCTTCTTCGGAGTTTTCTCCCAGCATTATCTCGAGGTAAAGGCCGTTTAACTCCTCCTCCTCTTTGTCAGCTCTGTCTGTTACCGCATCCCTTATGTTCGGCCAGTTTCTCATGACCGTCATGATCTCGCGGTATTCCTCCGGATAGCTCTCCGGAAGCTTTGCAAGAGCCATATCCCAGGTATCCTCAAGCGTCTGTCTGTCACCCAAAAGTTCATTGTACTGGGTTATGGCTTTTCCGGCATCAAGTCCCTCCCTGTCATACTCAAGATCGTCATTCTCAAAGAAGGTATAAAGCAGGCGGTAGAGATAATTTGATGTACCCTTCTCTCTCCATGTGACCCCTCCGTTTTCAAGATAAGCTTCTAGGATATCCAGCTCCGGGATATTCTCCATCTCGTATATGGAGTTCATATCGTATATATCCACCGCCTCGCCGGAGCGGGGGTCTACAGGCATTCCGTCATCGCCTACAATAACTGTTATTATGTACGGAAAGAGGGTCTCCTCCGGAACCGATTCGGCTCCTTCGAGGATATTGGCGATGGATGTGGCTCCGTCAATTTCCTTCCACTCGGCATTATCAAGCTCGGAGCGGTAAAACGCGATGGGCTGGCTGTATGTAACCCTGCTCTCAAGGGCTGCCTGATATATCATCGGGCTTACCGCCTTTGCGCTCATAAGATAGGTTCCCACAAAAAGCCAGGATGCAGGCACCTTGTTACCCATATCTACGGTGTAATACTCGTAGGTAATGGGCTCTTTTTCAAATGCATAAACCCCTGATATGTCCTTAGAGGCTCCGAGAATTCCGGGAAGAGAGGCAGATGTAGCCGGACCGAGTATTCCATCGGCTAAAAGCGCCGCAGCGACAAACACGCCGCATGCACGGAGCAGCTTATGCATTTTTCCTCTCTTCCTGTTTTTATTCATAATTCTCTACAAATACTTATTAATCATCCGCTTCAAGATCAAAAGCATCCAGAAGCTGCGCGATGCGTTTGTCAATCTGGGGAGTAATGAGCACCGCCCATTCCGTTCCCGGCAGGTATACGCAGGTACAATACAGATATTTTCCGCTGTAATCCTCTGTTATGTATGGATATTTGGCGGTCTTGCTGTGCCTTATGGACTCATCCTCCTGGGATACTGCCGCCGTATCCATCATGTCGGTTTCGTTATTGTTCTTGTATACAACCGTGCTTCCCACCTCAAATACGTAGCTTGCACTTCCCTGGACGAACTGCTGCATTGTGGCTTTTTCGCCGGTTCCGTCGTTCTGTGCCTCTTTGTCTACAAGTCTGAAACGCGTATATCTTCTGCAGTTGTCAACTGCGGCAAGGGATACATATTCCTTCGACTGATCCGGCAGATACTGTCTGTATACGAAGGGATTTCCGCTTGCGAGAAGGTCCGCCAGAAGATCAAGTGCGTAGTCGTAAGCTCCCGCATCGTCCCTTGCGTCTGCAAAATCCGTAAGAGCAGCCACAACAGCAGCTTTGTCGAAATCGCTCAGGTTGTCAAAGTCATCTCCGAGAGCATCCTCAATGGCGTTATCAAAATCGTCATCAGTAAGCCCTGTTCCGTCTCCGTAGTCGGGCGCGGGTCTGATCTTGCCCTCGCCGTTATCGTTATCGCCGTCTATGTCTCCGTCACCGGCTCCACCGCCGCTGTTATTTCCGCCGCTTCCGTCACCGCCGCCTCCGATGTCATCTCTTCCGCCGCCGGAATCGTCTCCGGTGTAGTCCGTTCCGGTTCCGTCTCCGTCACCGTGGTCAGCGCCGTCTCCGTCTCCGCCGGCAGGTCCTGTGGTTCCCCCTCCGGATCCGTTTCCGCCTCCGGGATAATCTCCGGAAAATTCGCTGTCTCCGATATTAGCCTCGGCCAGTTTTGCGTCATTTATTATGCTTACCGGAGCTCCGTGAAGCTCCAAGGCCTCGATGACCTCCGATATCCTCGGGGATCCCAGCGCCTCAAGGGCACCTATAACATCCCCTATTCCGTCATAATTATTCTCAGCGATGGCGGAAAGTGCGCTGTCAACAATGCTGTTTGCAACCGCCTGGGGAGTTCCCACGGGCTCCGCTTCCGCTATATCCGCCGCAGATGCTCCGTCCATGGCAAGAACTGCATTGTTCGAAGCATTTAAGTCATCTATCTGTTCCTGAATATCCTTTATCTCGCCTCTAAGCTGATCCGCAAGAGCAAGATCGTCATCATCAAGGGCTGTCTTTAATGCGTTCTCAAGCTCTGCCTTCCTGTTTGCGAGAGCCTGCCCCTCATCGACTATGTCTCCGCCCTCTTTTATCGTTGAGAGAAGTGCCTTGAGCCATTTTATATGCTCATCAAGAACTTCCTCAGCGTAAGGTCCGAAATTGTCGGCTGCGACTCCGGGGCGCTGAGCCTCTGCCCAGTTGAGTCTGTTATGTACCAGCTCTATCGCATCCTCCGTAGGGAGTCTCATTGCCCTTGCAATAATGAATCTCTGAAGCTCTCCGGCGACACCCGATACCTCAGCCTTCTGGTCATTTAATATCTCCTCAAGGGTCTCCTTTGAGGTATCCGGATCCGCAGCGGCTGCCCTGTATGTATCTCCGGCTGATTCATGAACATACTGCTGAAACTTTACATCCGCTGTGGCAAGGAGATTTGTAAGGAAGTTAAGCTCCCTTGTCTTGTGGGCAATAACGTTGTTGTTTATGTTTTGAAGATCAACCAGCTCCCTGAGGCTCTGTCTTACCGCACCGACGCCCTCCCCCGCGTGATCGATTATATAATTCTCAAGATCGTACTGTGTCTTTGAAGCTATTGTCGTTCCTTCGGATATCGCGAGCGAGCTGTAATCGATATAGCTGGCGTCGCAGTCCATTATCGCATTCTCTACGGTCTCGGTGATCCCGTCAACCGCCGCAAAAGTTCCTCCTCTGCTCAGTACATTGAAGTTTCTTCCGACAGAGGTCTCACCGTAGGCTATCTGCTCGTATAAAAGAAGGAGCGGCGGACCGATAACATAGTTATGGTTCTCATTCTCCACAAGGTTGTAATAAACCTCCGCTCTTCTTCCGGCATCAAGTCTTTCCTGGATAAGGAGCGCCATATCCGCAAGTTCTCTGTCCTCGGTATTTCCGCCGGCGCGAAGCTGCGAATAGATATTTCCCATCCCCTGCAGCTGTCTGTCGTACATATCCGTCACATCGTCTCTTACGCACGAAAAATGAACCCACAGATTCTGAAAATTCCATATACGCCTTCTAAGCTCGCCATATCCTCCGAAGTTCTGAACCTCCCTGAGCCATGCTATTTCATTGGTCCATGAAACACTACCTCTGATAAGTCTCTCCTGCCAGTCAGTATCGTATCCGTACCAGAACCATGACCACCAGCTGTTTCCCTCAAGTGTATAATTTATATTTGATATGACTCCGTACTTGTCATACGAGTACTCAGCCCAGTTTTCCATACTTTCAAGAAAACCGCGGCCGCTCTCCTCATATCTTGTTCCTCCCCATGTATAGGGATCCGAGGCGTAGAAGGCTATACCCGTCCTTCTTGACACATCAAATATATATTCCGCATCGCTCTTCATCCGGTCGTTTCTTTCAAAGGGCTGGTCGTAACGGAAAAAGGCGCTTACTCTCTGCATTATATAAGCGTGGGAACTGTTGTCCGCAGGGTGCAGACCTGCTCCGGATTCAATCTGCATCCTAAGAGCCTTAAACTCGGGAAGCTGTTCAAGCTCATAGGGATTTATAAGGTTAAAGATGTCAATCTCCTGACCCGTCTTTGCGCTTCTCGGTATACCGTCCGCCCCCACTACAACGGACACATAATAATTTACAAGGGTTGCCTCCTCCACATTTTCAGCCAGAGGGAGGATATACTCAAGTCCCTCGGCTCCGGAAATATCCTTCCATCTGTTTCCCGCAAGCTCGGATTTGTACAGCTTTATCTGCTGGTTGGCAACTGCCATTGACTCGTTCGCCATCCTGTAAAAGGTGTCGTTTATCGTCTGGGCGTCGATTATCCATGTACCGATAAAAAGCGTTCCTCCCGGTATCGGGGTATTGCGGCTTCTTATATATTCTCCGTATGTAACATAGTCGCTTGTATCAATATACGGAAGAGCATTGTTTCCACCGCTGAATCCTATCCCGGCGCTGGATGCGGCTCCCGAGACGGATTCCTTAAAGGTATCTTCATCTATGAAGGGATCTCCCTCATCTCCGGTTCCCGCGAGCTGGTCATATATCTCGACGATCTGGGCATCCGTAAGAAGCGCTGCCTCCGTAAGATTTGCCCTTATATAATCCACCATGAGCTGTCCCATGGTATATCCGGTGTTCATCGTATTCCCGTTGAAATCTTTTCCTGGAGAATAGGGCGAATTCTCGGAGTCCGGCGTTGCCTCGAGCCAGGGATTCACATCCCCGTCCTTTATCAGTTCACCCACTTCCCTTAAAAAATTCGGGATGTTTATGGAGCTCCATGTCGCCCCCTCCGTAAGCTGGTATTTAAAGGTCGACTGGATATCCTCCTCGGTAAGCTCACTGTACTTTGCGGCATTTCCGAGGTTGGTAATAAGGATCCGCTCCAGAACCGAGCCATAGACTGTTGCCGCCTGTGTTTTAAGGGTAAGCTTACCCGAAAGGGGCGGAATCACATTTATCGTGATAACAAGAGCAAGAAGCATGACAAATATCTGTCTCGCAGCCTTACGGAAGCTATTTAATTTTTCCTTTACTGCTTTTAAATCCATCAGCTACTCCAAAACTCTTACCCTGCCTTAAAAATAACACATCGGGTGCAACAAGACCGCAACACTAATAATAATCCGAGATTATCGCATTTATCTCCCTTATCCGGGATGTCATTTCGGCATTTTCGGCATCGAGCCCTGCCTTTATCTGGAGGCTCTCGTTATATTGGTCTGTCTTTGTCTTTATCGTCTCGTTTATCTCTGCCTTCTCGCTCTCCATCCCGGCGATCTCGTCCTGATATTCCTTTGTTTCCGCCTCAAGACTTTGCTTTATCTCGCCCATGCGCTCATCGCTAAAGCCCGTCTTTCGGCTTCCGTTTTCGATCTGCTTGATCGCGTCAATATCCGCAAGCAGACTGTTCATCTTATTTGCGATGCTCTCAGCTCTCCGGTCATATTTCTCCACGGCGTCGTATGTCGCGCTGCTGTAGAAAAATCTGCAAAGTCCCGGACTGCTCCTGTAGAGACTGAGTGCGGGGCCGAGTGAGGAATTCTTTGAGCGTAATTTATTAAACTCCTCATCGAGCTTTCTTGCCTCACTCTCATATACCGAAAGCTGCCCTTCAAGTTCTTCGATGGTAAGTCCTCCGAGATAATACTCCATATCCGCCTTCGGTACATTGTTCTTATACTTTTCGGAGTATTCTTTTATCAGAGCGTCTATCTTTGCCTGTGCGGCGTATATCCTTGCATCGCAGGCTCCGAGCTTTGTCTTCTCGGGCTTGATGTAATCCTCTAAAGTTGCGTATTTTGAACATATAAGTCCCGCAATTTTCGTATTGTTCGCGGAGACACGGTTTGTCAGTTCTTCAAGCTCCGCCCGGTATTCCCTAAGCTTTACTTCCTTGCCGGGATCGGATTTTTTGATGTCCTTCGAAAGCTGTTTAAGCTCCTTTTCATAGGCTGCAACAAGCTGGTCGAGCTGGTTTGCAAGGGAATTGTTTGCAACTCCGCCTTGGGCCCGTATGACCTCAGACTTCTTTCTTGCCTCCTCTATCTCCTTAGAAAGAACCTCCTGCCTTATGAGATTCTTTTCGTGCTTGTCGATATTTCCCGCCTGGGAAGCCACAAGCCGCATATTTTCTTCATTGACCTCGAAGCCGTTGGCCTCAAGATACGCGATGGACCACTGTCCGACCTCGCTTCCGTACAGCATTGCGTCCGAAAGCCTTTCCTGCGCCATGGCGTAAATCTCATCGCCGTGTTCGAGAAGCGCCGCCTCGATTTCCTCATCCGTTACCGTCTTTTCATCCGCATCGATTATCTCAAGCTTTTTATTCGCAGCATCTATCTCGGCATTCAGATCCTCTATCTGTTTTTTTATCGCCTCAAGCTCTGCCTTGTTTTTTGTCGGATCGGCGTTTAAATCCTTATACTGCTTCTGAAGTTCCGCGATCTTCCTGCCCTTTTCGATAATCGTCTCCCTTACCGCACCCTTAAGCTCTTCCTTTTTTGCGGTCTTTATATACTGGACTGCGTAGTCCTTAAGGATCTGGGAGCGGGCGTTTATCTCATCCTCATCCGGAAGCTTTCCGTCCTCTTCATCTATTTTCTCTTCTTCGGCTTTAAGCTCTTCAACGCGCCTGTTTATCTCCGCCTCGTCATCCCTTAGAGCCTTCTGTATCTCGTCATTTGTAACGGTATCTGCAAGATTCGCGATCTCAAGCTCAAGCTCGGCGATACGGTTCTTGTAATAGGTTATGGTCGCGGAGTCAGCCTCCCCGGAATTTACCTGCTGAGCCGCATTCAGAAGATCCTTCAGCTTATCAAGCTCTACCTGAAGGGACTTTGTCTTTCTCTCAACCACAAGCTGCCTTGCAACCATCTCCTGCATATCCGCAAGAGTTATCTCCGTATCGGCCATGAGTTTTCCGGTAAGAGGCTCGAAATAAGCGCCTCCGATATACTCTCCGTCCTCGGTAAACATACGGATGTTCAGCTGACCTATATCGTTCTTTATAAATGACATATAGCTGAAGGGATCGTCGGCGGATATAAAGTCGTTGGAGAAAAGGTACAGGTTTCTCTCGGTACTGATGTTGTAATAAAATACAGGCTCATCTATACCGAAGTTCTCCAGGATTCCCTTCTGGTCAAAGGTAAATCTGAGCTTTATCATATCCGAGCCGGTCTCGTCCTCAACGGTAAATGAGCCCACCGGTCTTACACTGTCCTCTCCCGGCATCTCGTAACCGGTAGTAAGATTTAAGGGACCGAAGGATTCCGACGGATCTATGGAACAGTCGTCTATGAAGTTATCATTATCGTAGAGTCTTACGAAAACCGAATCCACATCTTCGATGGTAAGCCTTAAGTGCCTTATGGACTCTCCGACAGCCACCCTCTCACCGATCTGTCGTCCGTCCGACCAGAGCTCGAAATGTGTTACATTGTATTCAAAGTCCGCGGGGATGTCTATGTAGAGCATAAACTCCTCGTCGGAAACTATATCTCTTATACTGTAGGTCGCCCCCTTTTTGATTATAGGGCTCATAAGGCTAAGCATATCGTTAAGTGAGCCGTCAGCCTCTGCAGTGCTTGCAAGCCCGGCATATCCGGCCTTTGATGTAATATACTCCTCGCTGAAGAAAGCAGATGCGCCTCCGCAGGTCGTTCTGTCAAATTCAAACAGAGTCGTCGAATAAAGCGAGAGTGCATCCCTTAAAGCACTTCTCGAATTCTCATACTCTCCGAGAGCGGTATCGTACTCCTCGAGGGTCATCTGTCCGAGGGCGGTAAGCACCTCGTCATACAGGAGCTGGTTTCTCATACTTTCGTGATCCAGAATCGCGGTCTTGTAGCCCCTGCGGGTCTCCATAAGGTTGTCATACCCCTCCGAAACCGAGTCCTCAAGCTCCGAGCAGGCATTTTCATATTCCTTTCTCGCGCTCTCATACTCAAGGGCTGCGGAATAGAGAACATACGGATCATCCTCCACATATCTTATTCCGTCGATATCACCCTTCCACCATTCCTTCGGGAACTTGAAAAAGAGGATCCTCTTTGTACCCTGCCAGGGCTCGTCGATTTTTTTAAGGAATGCATCATACGCGCTCTTGAAGGATCTTTTGTCTATCTTCGTCCCCTCGAGAGCCTGGGAGATAAACCCTTCGATCATTCCGATGTTATTGCCGTACTGGGACTTCATAAGGTTGTAATTCGTGGTGAGCGCAAGCTTGGCCAGTTCCATATTCTGTTTGGCTTCAAAGACCGTTTGGTCGCGCTCTACGGCGTACGCCTGGAGATACTCCACATTATCCCTCGCGATATTTGTGGCGATAAAGGCGTCCTCGAACATATAACCCGTGGTCAGGTCAAATCCGACCTCCTTACCCAGCTTTTCCTCCGCTCTCTGTATCTTCGTCTGCTGTGAGGCAAGACTGGACTTGTACCCCGAAAGCTTCTTTTCCTGCTGGTCAATCTGGGCCTGCGTAGCGGTTCCCTCGGCAAGTCTGGCCTTATTCTTTAAAATCGCGGTCTCAAGAGCCTTTATCCTCTGGTCTAAAAACTCCGCCTCGGAGACAGCCGTGATAAGGTCGATATAGAGCGTGCTCACCTTCTCGTACTCGTCAAGCTTTATCGCGGTTATCTTGTGCTTTAGGGTATCTATCTCGTATTGAAGCTGTGTCGGCTTATACGCAAATTCAAATGCCTCAGCCTCATTCGGTTCCGTTGGGAATTTAAAATTGAGAAGAGGCGACCACCTGAAGGTGCTCATGCTCCTCTCCTTCTCCTTGAGGGATCTTATGGCAGATTGTCTCGCAGCCTCCTTGGCCTCTATCTGGAGCTCAATGGCCTCAACCTTCTCGCTCTTGGCTGCCGCGATGGATTTGGCCGCAGAAAGACGAAGCACTCTTGCGGCAGCAGTCTCCTCCACCACTGCCGAGCCCGTAAATACAGGGAGGGCAACAGGCAAAAGGAGAGCACCGCAAAGGGCAATCGTAAGAACGCGCCCTGACAAATTCTTTCGTATATGCTTTTTTTCAAAAAAGCAATGTGTCATGCCATACCAACCTGATAAAACTAAAAAAACATTACTCTACATCGGCAAGACTCTCTGCCATGATAAAGTAAAAATAAAAAGTGTTTACTCCCGGATCCGTAACAAAGGTATATAACAGTCCGTCCTTGTGGTAGGTATGGAGATATACCTCGTAATCGGGATCGTAGGATTCCACCTCGTTATACTCTGTAAACAGCGAGCTCATCGTTACATCCGCGGGGCCGCTGAGCACGATGCTGTCCGAAGAAGCATTGAGCTTGTTCACGCATAAGAGCTCCGGCAGGGATGCGTAGGAAGATCCCACATATATCGGCTGTCCGAGATAAAGGGACAGCTCGTCAAAGGTCTTTACTCTTCCAGAGGCCGTGGGATAACTGTCCTTAAGAACATAGACAGCCTCCACCGATGCCTCGGTGTCGATGGATTCATCGTCGTAATACTCAAGAGTCATGGCGTTTATATCAGCCATAAATCTTGTCCTCTCACCCTCCGCCTCATAGAGGGTTCTTGAACCGTTGTAGGAGGCTGCGACCTCAGAGGCCTTCTTTCCGATAAAGTCGCTGTATTTAATATCATCCACGGAAAACTGCCCGTGAAAGACCGGATTGTGTCCAAAATCATAAAGGGTTCCCTCCCCCTCCTTCATATCAAGAAGGAAGTCCCCCTCGTATTCAAGGCTTCCATTGGTCCGGTAGAGCTTTCCGCTTCCGCTGTGGAGATTCTCGTGGAAGCCGCCCTGATAAAAGAGGGTTCCGTCCGGGTAATACTGGGTTCCGTTATTCTCGTACATGCTCTTGGTAAAATTACCCTGGTATACCACAAAGCCATCCGGATTCATAAGCGTACCCTGCCCGTTGCAGGAGCCCTTTGAGACCTCGCCCTCGTAGGCGAGATAGCCGGATTTACCTTTTATACGGACCGTGCCCTTGGCAAACTTGAGCATCATGCTATTGTATTTGTAGGTTTTTATTCCATCGGTATTCCTTCCCGGGAACAATCCGCTCCAGGAATTTATAATAAATACCAGTGAAAGCACACCGACGATAAGAACTATCGCAAAGGCAAGCTTGCGGCTGACAAGCCAGCGGCCTATGGCGAAGTAATCATCCTTATTCCGCGGCCTTACATTAAGTACCTTCGTAAAGAAGGTCTTGATAAGCTCCGTCGCTCTCGTAAGCAGAAAGCTGGGGCTGGTGTAAAGCTTGACCTTCGTAAGGATCGGCGTGATCTTAGCTTTTATCGATTGGAGTAATACTCTGAATAAATTCACAATAGCTCCTTAACTGCGTCTTCGTTTACGCTTCAAAATGAAGCTCGCCCATAAATTCCCCCCGGGCTCCGTTATCAAGATACCTCTCACATTCAAAGAGATACCATTTTGCCAGTTCATCATCGGGAGATTCCCTCAGTATATCGGAGAACACTCCCCTCGCAAGATAGAAATCCTTTTTGTAGAAATGCTCCAGTGCCTCTTCAAAACGCTTTTTCTGTCTTGCCTTGCGGTTTCGTACCATAGGTATTTCCGCATCAAGTACTTCGTAAAGCTTTATCCTTCTGTCCGGAGTCTTTTCGTCCGGAATGATAAAGCCTATATAACGGTAATCACCGCTCCGCTTTTCCCTCTCAAGAAGCTGTCCTGTCACAACGAGTCCGAGCCTTAAGGAATTTAACCAGTCCGCGTAACTCTCAAGGATTTCCTTTTCCGGGGAGGAGAAGTAAACCGCCGCCTGACGCTCATCCCCGGCAATACCGTAGCTGTATGCCGCGTAATGCATGATCATCGTGGATCTTGCGAATCCCCGGCTCTTCTCCTCTCTCAGCTTAAGTATAAGATCGCTTCCGAAATCTATTCCGTTCCTGTTCTCTTCCGTGAATAGAAACTTTATCTCGCCCAGGTCGTCATTATGGGAGATAAGGATCCCGTCGTATTCCGACCTGCACTCCTCCGCCGCATTCAAAAGCCAGCTTCTTCCCGTAAGTCCACCGGAAAGGTCGGCCTTATCAGCCCCCGTCTTTAAAACCGCAAGCGCTCCGGATGAACTTACGCTGTCCCCGCACTTAACTTCCGTTATGGACTGCTTTTTAAGTATCTTCTCCACACTCTTCGGAGCGAAACGGAAATAAGCCTCATAGGTCAGGAACTTTATACGGTTGGTGTTTACGATATTCTTCCGTATCTCCGAGAGGCTGTTCCACATGAAATTAATGTCCTGGCTTCCGGCGTTTCTCTTTGTAATGGGTTCTTCCCCTCTTGCCACCTGCGAAAGAGCCCGTCTCAAAAGATTAAGATCGAATCCCTGCAGCGCAATGAATACAAGTCCGAGAACGCTTCCCACAAGAAAGATAACGAGTATGTATCTGAAGCAGTTTGCAAGATCGGAGAAAAGACCGTTAAATACCGACTTGCTCTCCGCAACGGTAACCAGTGCATACGCCTGCTGACCTGCGGAGCTTAAGCTCGTCTCCAGTATCGCCAGGTTTCTTCCCTTGAGCACGATTTTCTCGAAGCCGTAATCGTCCCCGCTGCTTAACCCGGTGAGCAGACTGCCCGCCTTCCCGCCATAGATTGCCGAAAGCGCCTGTCTGTTATGTCCGGATGCGCTCATGACCACATTGCCCGTAAGCGCATTTACAACAAGCATATCCTCTATGACTACGCCCGCTCCGTCAGTACCGGTGCGGCGCTTTAACCTCTCGGAAAGAGTTTCGTATTCGGTGCTGTTATAGAAGTCCTCCGCCTCCATGTTGACCATCCCGTATCCGTCAAAAACGGACTGCGCATCCGATGTTCCGAAGCGGACAAACTCGTTCTCCGCAGTCTCTCTTCCGTAACGGGCTATGAAGAATACCACTCCCGCCGCAGCGACAAACATAAGTACTTCAAATACCGCGATAACATAAACCACTCTTCTTCTGTTTCTGAAAAGGAGTGAAACTGCAACTATGAGAAGTCCTCCGATTATTACCACAAGCACCGGAAGAATCGGCGAGATACCTCTCATCTTGAGGAAAAGTCCGGGATCAAGTCTTATATTGCCATAAACTCCGGCAGCTCCGTTGTCCGTCTCAAATACGCCGGGCTCACTGTTGTCATAGCGTAAATTTATGTTCCCCTCGAGATATTCGGCCTCTGTAAAGTACCTCGGCCAAACGCTCTCCCTAATCTCTATCTCTGTGGGGGTAACCTCCCCGTTCTTCCATTTTTCACGATCCTCACCGGCCTCACCGGTAAGAGCTATAAATGCGGAATTCGGTACATCATACACATACGCCTGCTGCCCGTTTGAGGAGAGAGCCGTAAGGTACGCATCGCTCTCCGAAGCGGAAAAGCCCGTAAGATTAAGCTCTATCGGGAAACGGAACACCGGGGAGAGATAGTTCATCCCAAGCTGTTCGTTAAATATGGCGACGCAGTACTGATTAACTACTCTTCCGCTGTCATTATACCGTCTTGTGAAGACCGCGTGAATATTCTCATCCACCATCTCAAGGTCAGCGATATTCCATCCCGCAAGAAGCCTGCTTTCCTTTGTCGTAAAAAGCTTCTGCACCTTTCCCTTAAGATCCGTCATCCATATAAGACCGTTATCCCCGTAATTATCCGATATATAAACCAGATCCTCGCCGGAGATAAAGGAATTGGCGGCCGTATATTCCAGCGTCCTGCTGTTTTTTATAAAGTAGATAAAGCCCGCCGTAAGCGCAGCCGTTATCCATAGAAATACCGCTATAATTGTTATTCTTGTTCGTTTTGACATAATAATCCAGACCCTTTATTGTAAAAGTGATTCAAGACCTATTTTTTCAAAGCTTCTTATGAACAGCCTGAGCCATGGTACATCTCCGAAGATGAGGTTCGTTATAAATGTGATGAGCACAAACACCGCAAGGATTATACTTGTCCAGAGAAGTATCCTGAACAAAACGGTTTTATTCCTCGAAAACCATGCCTTCAGGGAGGCGAAGAAACCGTTCTTCCTCGGGGGCTCCGCGGCGATCTCCACATCCTTATAGAGCTCCTTGAAGCTTCCGTAGCTGAATTTCTCCGTCTTCTTCCGAAGGAGCACATAGCTGTTTGCCTTCCTCCGCGCCTTTGACTCCAGCATAAAGGTCAGTATCTTCGCACACTCGATGGCGCACTGTGACTCTCCCACATTTACATCAAGCTCCGTAAGATCTATGCGGTAGCTCAGCGTGATGGAATTGTCCCTTGCAAGCTGAATCTCTCTCTGCTTGAGCACAAGGTACAGAACCGGCCAGGGAAGGCTGCTCGTCATACAGGCTATAATAAGGTTAACGCACGTCTCCTCGCACTCATGAAGGCTCATGGCATTCCCCATATAGAAATCCTTCAGAGCCCTCTCCTGCACATAAGGATAGACGATAAAGAACCTGCCCTCATCGGAGAACATGTCAAGAACCGTATTCTCCTCGATGTAATCCGCTTTATCATATATCTCGATAAACCGGCGCATGACATTGTGGTCTTCCACCGCGAGCACGGTCACCAGCGTCCCGTCATTATCGTTTTCATCCCGGCAGACTGTTACCTCATTGGCGGCGCTTTTACTGATCCTCTGTATTGTTTTGTAACGGTTAGATCCTGTTTGCTCCTTCACTTCCTGCCTCTCCGTATCCGTTCTTCTCAACGATCGCGTATGCATATGTGCAAACCACCGGCATATCGGTGCAGTAAATCCTTATCTCATACACACCGGGCTTTGTGGGCGCGGTGTAAATACCGTCCGCCGAAATGCTTCCTGAGCCGGACTCCGTAAGTTCGTAAGTTACGCTGCACTTCTCCATATTAATGAAGCGCACTCCGAAGTAGTGGTTCTCCTTCGTACCCATGCGGACCGTCGGTGTCTCCGGAGCGATGCTCTTGCCCGAAAAGTCCTCGCTCACACCCAGGTCGTTTCCTGCGGGGAACTTTATCGCAACCCAGCGGTAAGTGAGTACGAGATAATCCACATTGCCAAGAAGTCTCGCCCCCACAACAAAACTTCCCTTATCATTTAAAACTCTTACGGCAGTCTCTGCGTTTACCACGGTTCTCTGGTCATTCGCAAATATATCGGGATTTCCGTAGATCGTGCTCTTGGCGTTTGCCCCCAGAGCCTCATCCTCCCGTACATATTCGTAGCCAACCTCAACATATACATTTCCCTTTCCGAGACCGTGAACGATCTCACCGGAATAATGTATGCTGCCCCTTCTCGCGTTCTCCCCGAGAGGGATCTCGAGAACGCCTGCAGCTATCTCGGGATAGAAACCTCCGTTGTCGTTCTTTCCGACTGCCTCCGGAAGGGATGTAAAGGTAACTCCGCTCTCTGCCTTGAGTCCCGCTTCCTTTACAAAATACTCAAGATAATCCCCTCTCGTCATCTCCTGGGCGGGGGCAGTCACATATCTCTTTACACTGCTCTCATCCACCGTTTCGATTATGTACGCGCTCTCCGTTCTTACCAGCTTAAGATCGGCAAGTCTTATGTAGTCGCCCTGGCCTCCGATGTTCTTAAGCTCAAGGCTCATCCTTCCTATCTCGCGGTTTACGAGCTCCCTCGGCTGCATATCGGAGAGGAGGACCTTTATGGAAAGATTCGCAGGAGCGTTTACCGCAACATCATTTTCAAAGCATGAAACGCTTCCCGTCTTAAGGATTATATTTGTCTCGACGGTGGGAGCCTTTGTGACCATCATCCAATAGTCATAGTTTACGGTCTCACCCTTTGAAAGCTCAAGCTCCTGGATTTCGATGTTTATCTCGCTCTCGCCCTCAGCGGTCGCAAATGCCGGGGTCTGAAGTACGCCGTTGTATGTAAGGCGCGCGGGATTATCGCTCAGCTTTGTAACGGACACCCTCGCCATAACAGCCTTTCCCCGGCTTACCGTGGCAGGTATCTCAAAACTGATGGAAAAATTCTCGCTGCTAAGGAGCGACCCTTTGGTTAAAAACTCGGATTCCATCTCAAAGGACTCCGGTATATCGCCGCTGTCCATAAGGAAGAGCTCATAGCTTTCCTTTACGCGGTTGTACTGGTATTCCTTGTCGGGGTCCGTCTGGTCGATGGCGTAAACCTTGTGGACGGGCTCTTCCCGGTAGCGGAGGCAGAGGCTCGCGATATCAGTCTTTAAAGACTCGAAGCCCTCCACTGAGGAGAGTTTCTTTACATCCGAGGTCTCCACAACGATCTCGCGTCCCATTCCGTCAATCGCCACGCCGCTCTCCACAAGTATCGAGAGGTCATCGAGGCTGAACACTCCAAGTCCGCATACAACACCGGAGCCGTACATAAGACTGTTCAGGAATCGTCTCTTGTTGTTGAAGTAATCCTGCTCGGCCTGATAATCCGCGCTGGACAATCTCTTTTTGGGATAATAACGGTTCCTTTCAAATGGATAAATCTGCGTATTGTTCATTTTTAACTCTCCTTAAAAATTCTTTTCCTCGTTAAGCTCCGGAATTCTCATTTCCGCCCATGAATACTGTTTCATATACTCCCCCATATACTCGTTGACCGCGGCCGTATCGCCCTCTTTGAACCTGTAATAATCACAGTCTATAAGATCCGGTCTCACCGCCACGTAATTGTATTCCCTTACAAGTATCTCTTCAAAACCCGCATCCCCGAAGGTCTTTTTTATGTCCGATATAAACATTCGAAGCTGGGAATCTCTCGAGAGGGATTCCTTTCCGTCCTCCCAGAGAGCGGAGATAAGCTCTCCCATCGTTACTCTCGCTCCGGAATTGTCTATAAGGTACGCAAGGACCTCCTTACTCTTAGAACGCTTGAACCTCACCGGTTCTCCGTCAATAAATATCTCAAAGCTTCCAAAACACCTTGCGTATATCCTGCCCCTTTTCCTTGAGACCGGATGCCTCAGATTATCGAGGACCTTCCGTACATCCTCTGTGCTTGCCGGCTTAATAAGATACCCGCTGGCAAAAAGCTTATGTGCGTCAAAAGCGTATTCCACATGACCTGTGACAAATACAATATTTATCTCGGGATATATATTTTTAAGTTCCTTGGCAAGCACAAGCCCGTTCATGTCCGGCATCTCTATATCTAAAAACGCCACATCCAATGGGTGCTCCCTTGCAAAGGATAATGCTTCCCCGGAGGATATAAGACCTATATGCTTTCCTCCCGGGTCCAGCTCGCTTAATGTCTGCAAAAGCGCATTCACCGCGAGCTGTCTGTCATCAACTGTCAAGGTATTCAACTTATCTGCTCCAAACATAAATACCCAATATGCATATTAGCAAATGGGGTGCAACAAAACCGCAACAAAACCATCCCGGTTTCTGTGTTAAATAAAAGCACGATACAAGGACAAAAGCCTTCTAATACTCACTGTAATACACAAAAACCAGCCCCTCTCCGGCGTTATCCTGCGCATCACTCCATGTCACTTTTCCGTCCCCCATAGTCAGGCTTCCCCTGCCCCTCTCGTAGCAGCTCGTCTCCGTGATATCCCAACTGTCGCTGTATACCGCATCGACCCTCTCGCAATCGGTATATAAAAGCTGCGAATCCACCACCGTTCCGGTAAACGACCAGTAAGAAACCTCATTGTCGGATTTTCCGATGCTTACCTCCACATGGCATACATTGTCCTCATCAACCCAGATATCCATGACCGCGTTATGCGCCTTGTCGGTCCACTCCCCAGCAAAGGCTCCCGCCTCCTCCGGGGAGAGTTCTGCCGCGGTTGCATCTTTCTCCGCCAGCGCTCCGTCTTCGGTTTTCCCCGTTTTTTCTGCCTTTCCGCAGCCCGCTGCACATACCGCGAAACCCACCAACGCGGCAAAGAGCGCTTTTTTCATAAAGCATGCGCTTATATTCGTTTTATTCTCTTTTTTATTCATTTCCCGTACCGCTCTTATTACAGTTCCAATTTTTCCAGCCTTTATCAGTATCCGACCCCTGCTTCATCCTTCTCTTCCGTTATCGGGA
>JAFVCL010000021.1 GCA_017479285.1 Lachnospiraceae bacterium | reverse complement strand
GAAATCTGTCCCGAATTTCTTAGGCTATGCGTTACGATGCGCTCCCCTCCAGAGCGCATTGTAGCAGAGACTTAGAAATTCGTGGAACATTTCACCGGAGCGTTATCTCCGCGACGGAAATACAATATACCCTCGCGGTGAGAAAATAGTGTTAGTAAGTTAAACTACAATTTATAATAGCACATAAGTTACAAAACAGGAACAAATTTGATATAGATTATAAATTGTATTTTGTTAAAATCCCAATATAAGACAGAGCGGACGCTCAAACACGGATTTTCTACAGGGAAGGAGAAGGGTATGCTAAAGAAGCTTGAAGGGTATATGAGAGGCGTTGACCTCGGGGGCTGGCTCTCACAGTGTGACCACACAAAAGAAAGATACGAGAATTTCATTAAGGAAGAGGACATTAAGACCATCGCGGATTGGGGCGCGGATCATGTAAGAGTGCCCGTGGATTATGAACTTGTGGAAGATAAGGAGGGGAATCCAAAAGAGGAGGGATACGCTTATATACAGCGGGCGATTGACTGGTGCGGAAAGTACGGTCTCAATATGGTCCTTGATGTTCATAAAACCTTTGGTTATTCATTTGACGACGGGGAGCAGGAGCAGGGCTTTTTCGAGAACGAAAAGTACCAGGAGCGCTTTTACAGGCTCTGGGATAGACTTGCGGAGAGGTACTCAAAATACGGGGATAGGGTTATTTTCGAGCTTTTAAATGAGGTTACCGACCAGTCCTACAGCGATACATGGAACAGGGTGTCCACCGAATGTATTAAAAGGATAAGGAAGATCGCGCCTACGGTAAAGATACTCCTTGGGGGTTACTGGAATAATTCGGGGGATGCGCTTAAAGACCTTGCCGCGCCCTATGACGAAAATGTGGTATATAATTTCCATAACTACGATCCCCTTATTTTTACCCACCAGGGCGCACACTGGGTTAAGGATCTGCCGAAGGAGCTTCGTTTTTCCACAAAACAGACTCTTGGGGAAATGTATGATATTATTGAGAAGAATGCTCCGGAAATGCTTGATATGACCCATCTTGAAAAGGGCAGCGATAAAAAGATAGATGCGGAGTATTTCAAGGAGAGGTTTGCGGAGCCCGTAAGGATAGCGGAGGAAAGAGGCAGCGCGCTGTATTGCGGTGAGTACGGGGTAATAGATATCGCTTCGCCGGAGGATAAGCTGGAGTGGTACAGGGATATCCATGAGGCTTTCGAGTTCTACGGGATCGGAAGGGCTACATGGTCCTATAAAGAGATGAATTTCGGGCTTACGGATAAAAAGCTTGATAATGTAAGAGCCGAGATCTTAAAGCTTTTATGATATATACTGATCATTAACGAAGCGCCGGGTGTCTCATCCGGCGTTTCGCCGCGTAAAAAAAGACAGACAAAAAGACAATTATAAATCTATTTTCTTTTAATTTCCGGTCGGGTGTGGTAGAATAAAATTTATGTAATGGCGTTTTGATTGAAGAATAAACAGAAAATGGAGAGTATGCCATGAAACAAGTGAGAGTATTAAGTCTGTTCGCGGCTTTGGGAGCCTGTTTTTTACTTGTGGGCTGTGCTTCGGAGGACAAAATAGATGAGATAACCCTTAAAGCGGGTTTTTCCACAAATGCTTCAGACCCGAGGGTCATTGCAACCGAGCTTTTTAAAGAGAAAGTGGAGAGAGAAACGAACGGCAGGATAAAAATCGAGATTTATCCCGACAGTGAGCTGGGAGCGGATTCGGATCTTATTTCCGGTGTTGTAAACAGTACGGTGGATATTACCGCTTCCAGCGCCGGGAATTTTGCCAGCTATGATACAAATGTGGGGATTTCCGCATTTCCTTTTCTGTTTTCAAGCTTCGAGGATGCCTGGAGCTTTGTGGACGGAGGGATAGAGGAGAAGGCAGAGGAGCACCTTGAGGATTACAATATCAAGGTCCTCGGTCATTTCGACAACGGCTTCAGGTGTGTTACCACCTCGGACGCCATAGGACCGGTAGAATCCGTCAGTGATATGGACGGGCTCGTTATCCGTACTCCCGAGAACCAGATAGTTATGCAGACTATGCTCGCTCTTGGCGCCCAGCCCAAGGTGCTTCCATTTAATGAGCTCTACGACGCTTTGAAGACCGGAAGCTTTGACGCGCAGGAGAATCCGATACCCGTTATCTACAACAATAATCTTTACGAGGTTCAGTCAAACCTTGCGATAACGAACCACAGTTACGATGTTATGCTTTTTGTTATCCGGCAGGATATATGGGACAAACTTTCCGATGAGGATCAGGAGATACTTGAGGCCGCAGCTCTTAAAGCACAGGAAAAGGACCGGGAGCTTATAAAGACCCAGACGGAAGAATATGTGCAAAAGCTTGAGGAAGCCGGAATGAACATTACATACCCGGATCTTTCGGAATTTCGCAGCGCCACATCGGACGTAGTCGAATATTTCAAGGGAACTTACGATTCGGAGATATTAAATCTGATTAAATAAGGACACTTACGGATATGATACTTAGGATGGTATTTCTTATTTGTGCGGTTCTTGCGCTGATCTGTTTCGCTGTTGGTATAAGGGTTAAAAGAAAAAACAATGGTTATCTGATTACTACGGCTTTGCTTGTGGTCTGTGATATTGTTGTTTTTTTTGTGCTTGGAAGTAATGGAATCGAAGCGGCGAGAAGAAGTCTTTTGATCTATTATATGTTTCACTGCTGGCTTTACTTCGGTGCTCTTTATGTTCTTATTCTGATGAGCGGGGCAAAAAAGCTGAAAAAGCCGTTTCTCTGCATTTCTGCGATTATCTGTGCATATCAGACTGCAATTATCTTCAGCAATTTTTTCGGAAGCAGACTTATAAAGTTTTCAAGGCATGTTGTTTTTGGAACAAACTGGTGGGTTGCGGAAAAGAGCGGAGCAGGAAACGCCATCTGGAGCTTCGGATGTTTCAGAGGACTGCTTTTTGTAAATGCGATACTTATTATACTTGCCGGAATAATCGGACTTTATCATCTGCCCGGTGAATTCAGGGGAAGACTTTATGCAACCATTGGTTTTCAGATATTATACTCGATATTGGAGTTTTTGTCCTTCAAGTACTCGTGGCCCGTTTGGATCGCAAGTATAGTTATGACTCCTATCTGTGTTTCCACACTTTATATTGCTAATTTTTATCCCGACAAAAAACTTATTAACTGGACACTTCTTCGTTTTGCAAACGATATGAGTGACGGGGTCATATTGTACAATGAATATGATGATCCGCTCTTTATGAACGATGTTTTGAGAAATATTCTTTCGGAGGATCTTATCACTCTTTTCCGGGATCGCAGCAAGCTTGAAGAGTGGCTTTCGGCATCGGTAAATATCGAGGGAATCGATGTCGTTATCTGCGGGAATGTGGACGGAGAGTTTTACTTTAAATCAAGGAAGGTGGAGCTTGCAGAGAGGGGAAGGTATCTCGGAACGGTTTATGTCCTTCACAATACCACGGATTCAATAATGAAGCTCAGCGCGATGAGGGAAGCCAATGTGGAGCTTGAGCGCGCCGCCAAGATGAAGTCGGATTTCCTCGCGAATATGTCCCATGAGATCCGTACTCCCATGAATGCGGTTATCGGAATGGCGGAGCTCTCCCTGCGGGAAAAGCGTCTTCCGGACAATGTCAGGGACTATCTTTCACAGATACAGAGTTCAGGGAAAAATCTCCTTAATATAATCAATGACATCCTTGATTATTCCAAGATAGAAGCCGGAAAGATGGAGATTTTCTGGGATAAATACGAGCCGCTTTCGGAGATTAACGATATTGCAAACATCCTTATAAGCAGGATAGGCGACAAGCCCATAGAACTGTTTGTCACAAGCTCCGCGGATGTTCCGCATGCGCTTATGGGAGACGCCATGCGCATCCGCCAGATAATAATAAATCTTGCCGGAAATGCCATTAAATTCACAAAAAGGGGCATGGTTCACATAAAGGTGGACTGCGACAGGATATCCGATGAAGAGGTAATGATGAATTACCACATCATCGATACCGGAACGGGAATAAAGGAAGAGGAGATTAAAAATCTCTTTGAAAGCTTCAATCAGCTGGATGCAAAGAGAAACCGTACTGTGGAGGGAACCGGACTCGGGCTTGCGATATCCCGGAGGCTTTGCGAGGCCATGAACGGTACCATCGGGGTTACCAGTGAATATGGTGTGGGCTCGGATTTTTATTTCTCAATTCCCCAGAGGATAATGGACGAAACGAAGGAGCTTATCGTAAGAGACGCAGAAAACAAGTATGCCTATGTTCTCAATGAAAATGAGGACATGGTAAAGATGTTCGTTGATGATATCAAAAAGCTGGGAGTTAACGGCGGCTCCCTCCGCACACTTGAGGATTACATTCCCTCCCCGGGGCAGGATTTTGTTTTCTTTATTGAGGAAATGTACGGGGAGAGCGTAAGGAAATTCCTGCGGGAGAATCCAAAGACCGTGGGCGTTGTTCTTGTGGACTTTGATTCGAAGTTTGAAGAAGATATGCCGAACTTAAGGGTTATGAGAAGACCGGAGACCACGCTGAACCTTGTGCTCATCCTTAACGGCGAGAAGCAGATGGTTCACAGCTCCGTGACTGCGAAGGCTTACCGGATAGATTTCATGGCACCGGACGCGAGGATACTTATTGTTGATGACAATGAGATAAATATAACCATCGCGGAGGGGCTGATGGAGCCTTTAAAGGCAACCTGTATCGGTGCCTTAAGCGGCGCAGAGGCTATTGACCGTATAAAGCACGAGCATTACGATATCGTATTTATGGATCATATGATGCCGGAGATGGACGGTATCGAAGCCACGAAGATAATAAGAAATGAGATACCCGAGGCCCTTACGCTTCCAATAATAGCCCTTACCGCTAATGTCGTCGAGGGAATAAAGGATCAGTTTATCATCGCGGGCATGAACGATTTTGTGGCAAAGCCCATAGATGTAAGAGACCTTGCGGAGAAGCTGAAGCTTTGGCTTCCCTCCGGGCTTGTCAAAGAAAGACCGGAAGAGGAGGATGAGGAGGAAGAAAAGAAGGAATACTTCGACTGCCTTGACAATGAAAGGGCCATCGCTTCGCTGGGTTCGGACAAGCTTTTTATAAAAATAGTCGGGGAGTATTACCGCTCCGGCGCGGAAAAGCTGGAGCTTATAAAGCAGGCTTACGACAGGGAGGACTGGACGGATTATACCATAAGGGTTCACGCGCTTAAGAGCAGCTCGCGCCAGATAGGGGCTTATGAGCTCGGGGATATGGCGGAGGAGCTTGAAAAGGCCGGAAAGGAGCTCAATCTTAACAAAATCCGGGAGAAGACGGACAAGGCGCTTAAGAGGTTTGATGAGCTTCTTGCAAATCTTTCAAGGTACTTCCCGGAGGAGAAGGGGGAGACTAAAAAAGCTGCCATAAGCGATGATAAGCTTGACGGACTTCTTGATAATATGCTCCGCGCCTGCGAGGACCTTGATATGGATTCCATGGAGGAGATATGCGACGAACTTAAAAAGTATGAGCTTCCCGGGCTCCTGGGAGAGGAATTTAAGAGCTTCGTAAAGGCTGTTGAGGACATAGACGCGGACGCGGTTTCCGATATAATCGCAAGATTCCGAGGATGATTATTAAAAAACCCCTTGCATAAGGGGTTTTTCTATGGTAAAATTTCGAATGTTGTGATAATACACGCGAAATCTATTCGCATAAGGTGCGGGAAACCGTTATGTGCGGAGCGGACGGATGCTTTAACGCGGCATGGCGTCTTTAAGGATTCGCGGAAGCACGAAGGCTCACGGAAAGCGGGCTTTCTTTAACCTAAGGAGGTAAAAAATGAGCGTTATTTCAATGAAGCAGTTGCTTGAAGCAGGTGTTCATTTCGGACACCAGACCAGAAGATGGAACCCTAAGATGGCTCCCTACATCTTCACCGAGAGAAACGGTATCCACATCATTGACCTTCAGAAGTCTGTTGTTAAGGTTGACGAGGCTTACAAGGCAGTAGGAGAGATCGCTGCACAGGGCGGAACCATTCTTTTCGTAGGAACCAAGAAGCAGGCACAGGACGCAGTTAAGACTGAGGCTGAGCGCTGCGGTATGTTCTATGTAAACGAGAGATGGCTCGGCGGTATGCTTACCAACTTCAGAACCATCCAGTCCAGAATCGCAAGACTTCACGAGATCGAGAAGATGTCCCAGGACGGAACCTTTGATGTACTTCCCAAGAAGGAAGTTGCAGGTCTCCAGAAGGAGTGGGATAAGCTCGAGAAGAATATCGGCGGAATCAAGAATATGTCAAGAATTCCTGACGCTATCTTCGTTGTAGACCCCAAGAAGGAGCACATCTGTGTTCAGGAGGCAAGAGCACTCGGAATCACCCTTATCGGAATCGGCGATACCAACTGCGATCCCGACGAGCTTGATTATATCATCCCCGGAAACGATGACGCTATCCGTGCCGTAAAGCTTATCGTAGCAAAGATGGCAGACGCTGTTATCGAGGCAAATCAGGGCGGCGAGGCACTTACCGCAGCTGATGCAAACGCAGAGGATGCAGGAGAGGCTTCCGACATCGAGGAAGTTGCTACCGAGGAGTAATCCTTTAAGATTCAATAGTGTTTTTTATGGGGAGCATAACACTCCCCATTTTTAGAGATAAGGAGAAAATAAAATGGCAGATATTACCGCAGCAATGGTAAAGGAACTGCGCGAGGCTACCGGCGCAGGAATGATGGAGTGCAAGAAGGCACTTACCAAGACAAACGGAAATTTTGACGAGGCTGTTGAAGAGCTCAGAAAGAGCGGAGCAGCCAAGGCTGAGAAGAAGGCTGCTCGTATCGCTGCAGAGGGTATTACCAGAGTTGCTATGGACGGCGACAAGGTTGCTGCAGTCGTTGCGGTAAACTCCGAGACCGCCTTCGTTGCAAAGAACTAGAAGTTACAGAACTATGTAGACCAGGTTGCAAAGCAGGCTGTTAAGTCAAACGCAGCAAATATGGAAGCATTTATGGCTGAGCCCTGGGCAGAGGACAGCTCCAAGACCGTTAACGATGTTCTTGTAGAGATGATCGCTGTTATCGGCGAGAAGCTTTCCATCCGTCGTTTCGAGAAGGTTACCGCTAATAACGGTTTTGTTGTTTCCTATGTACACGGCGGCGGAAAGATATCCGTAATCGTAGAGGCCGAGACTGCTGATGTTAACGATGCGGCAAAGGAAGCAATCACCAATATCGCTATGCAGATCGCTGCCATGAATCCCCAGTATGTCAGCAGAAATGATATCTCTGCTGACGAGATGGCAAAGCTTAAGGAAATCACTGTTGACAGCTCACTCAACGATCCCGCATCTTTACCCAAGCCCATCCTTCAGAAGCTTATCGAGAAGGCTGTTACCGAGAAGGCATGGAGCGATGAGGATATCGCAAAGTACGAGGAAGAGAAGAACAACAAGTTCCTCTTCAACTTCCTTTCAAAGGAGGCTGCCGCTACCATAGCACAGTTCGCACTTGCAAACAAGGAAACCTATATGCAGGACAAGATCTTCACCGGACTTGTAGAGGGTCGTATCTCCAAGCAGATCAAGGAAATCTGCCTTCTCGACCAGGTATATGTCAAGGCTGAGGACGGAAAGCAGAGCGTAGAGGCTTACCTTAAGAGCGTTGCCGCAGATCTTAAGATTGTTAAGTATGTTCGCTTCGAGACCGGTGAGGGACTCGAGAAGAAGAACGAGGACTTCGCTGCAGAGGTTGCTGCCCAGCTTGGCTGATGACCGGTAATTTGATATTATTAAACGGACAGGAATTGTTTTTCTGTCCGTTTTTTGTATCGCCGGGAAAGTTCTTTACAGGATATTTCCCGGGCTTTCCGATAAAAACGCGAGGTAGGAAAAAGCGCAGGCTTTATGCCTGCGCTAATTCTTTTCCTATATTTTTCCATATTGAGGGATGGGGTTACATACATGTATATCCGCCGTCTACAGGTACGATAGCACCTGTTACATAAGATGAAGCGGGGGATGAGAGGAAGATGGCTGCTGTATCGAGCTCACCCTCGTTTCCGTAGCGCTCAAGAGGGATCATGGTCTTGGCATTCTGCTGGAAGAACTCACTGTCAAGAGTCTCCTTTGTAAGAGGAGTGTAGAAGTATCCGGGGCAGATTGCATTAACGGTAATTCCCTTGCTTCCCCACTCTGCGGCGAGCGCTCTTGTAAGGTTTACAACACCGCCCTTTGCTGCGTGATAAGGCGAAGAGCCGGCGATCTTGTTTCCTACCATGCCGTACATTGAGGCGATATTGATTATACGGCCGTACTTTGCGGGAATCATGGCCTTCTTCGCGATAGCCCTTGCCATCTTGAAGGTTCGGAAAAGGTCAATGTTCATTTCGTTGGCGAACATTTCATCGGGAACATCCTCAGCGGGAGTAACTCCGCCGGTTCCTGCATTGTTAATAAGAATATCAATACGGCCAAACTTCTCGAGAATGGTATCGACTGCCGCGTTTACTTTCTCGGTGTCCGTAATATCGCAGGCAACACCGATGGCTTTAACGCCGCAAGTCTTTTCGATGTCTGTGGCAACTTCGTCGATTAGGTTCTGACGACGCGCAAGGGCTACGATGTTTGCCCCCTGGCTTGCGAGTGCTTTTGCCATCTGTACGCCGAGGCCGGTAGAGCATCCGGTTACGACGGCAACTCGTCCGGTAAGATCAAAATAATTGTTCATGAAAAACCTCCTTATTGGTTTAGCGATCATTGATCGCGTTATCAGGTTCAGTGTTCAAATCGAGTATGAACACAATATACCAACGAATATCTTTTTTGGCAAGTGTAAACGCTTACATTTTTTAATATTTGGTAGAAATAACTAATTTTTCAGACACTTTTATGTGAAATAGGACGAGCGTTTTCATGAAAATATCCGTAAAAAAATTGTAAAAATATTTTACAAATATAAAGAAAAATACGCGTATCTATGCTATAATATATATTATTTTTTGGACATAAGAAAGGAGTTCAAAATATGGCTCAAAACAACAATGAAAGACACGCTGCCAATGAGTTGATCGCAAAGCTTTCCATTCCGAAGCTTCGCAATAAAATGGGTATCATAGAGCAGACCGTACTTGTCTCTATAATAGCTGTCGCCTACCTTATAGAGTTTATCAAGCATAACCGAACGCTTCCGTATATCCTTGCGACTATAATAATCTGCTATGTACCCGTTGTTATCGCCTGCGTGATTTACAATAAAAACAAGGACTCCGAGACGGGAGTCATGAGGACTATCGGAATCGGCTTTACGGCGCTTTATTCCTTTGTTCTCTTTACGGCTGCCAACGATCATGTATATACCTATGTCATGCCGATGCTTATAATACTTCTTCTCTTTAACCAGATGAGGTTTATAACAATTATCGGAATAGGAGCTGCGGTATTTAATGTTGTAGCGGTTGCCATAAATATACTGGTTCATCACAGAACCGAGGCCACGGATATAACATCCTATGAGATACAGGTTCTTCTTACCATCCTCTGCGCTATATTCTTTATCAATGTCAGCAGGATCACAAGCAAGATATCCGAGATAAGGAGCGCAAGGCTTTCCCTTGAGACCGACAAGGCTACCGACCTTGTTGACAAGGTTCTCGGGGTATCGAAGAATATGGCGGGGAATATCGAGTCGGTGGATGCAAAGGTTTCCGAGCTCAAGGAGTCCATGATACAGACCCTTGATTCCATGTCGGAGGTTACAAGCGGTACGAATGAATCCGCCGAGGCCATCCAGAGACAGCTTGTGAAGACCGAGGAGATCCAGGAATACATTACCTCTGTCCAGAACGCTACAGTCGTTATCGGAGAGAGCATGGAGAGCACCATGAACGCCATCGAGCAGGGTGATGAACAGGTTGCCACTCTGAATAAGCTGACTGCTGAATCCGAAAAGGCCGGAGAGCAGGTTGCAGAGTCGCTTTCATCCTTCAGCGAGATAGCCGGACAGATGAACTCCATAACCGATCTCATAAAGAGTGTCGCTTCCCAGACAAGCCTTCTTGCACTTAACGCTTCCATTGAGGCGGCAAGAGCGGGAGAGGCCGGAAGAGGCTTCGCCGTGGTTGCTGACGAGATATCAAGCCTCGCTGCCCAGACCACAAAGGCTACCGGGGATATCACCGGACTTATCGACCAGATAAACAGCCAGCTTGACGGAATGATCGCAAGCATCGATGGGCTCCTCGAGGGCAACAAACAGCAGACAGAGTCCGCTGAGAAGACCGCCGGAAGCTTCGAGGATATCGCGCAGAATATCGACAAGATCCGCCACCAGTCCGATGAGCTTAACAAGATCGTAAGGCTTCTTGCGGATTCAAACAAGGAGATCGTTGACTCCATCCAGACCATTTCGGCAATAACCGAGGAGGTAAGCGCCCACTCGGGCGAGACATATTCCGCAAGCGAGGAGAACCAGAAGACCATAGACGAACTTACCGGACTTGTTGGAAGCATCAGCGAAGATGCAGACAGATTAAAGAATGTGGATTAATTACAGGTATTATATTAAATACATTGCCGTCACATTGCGGCAATGTATTGTTGCAAGGAGATTATGAAAAATGAAACACACAGACATTAAAGAAGTATTCGACAGTCCCTCCTTCGGAGGAGAGGTTACGGTGTGCGGCTGGGTACGCACCTCAAGAGATTCAAAGAATGTGGCTTTTATCGAGTTGAATGACGGAACATCCCTGAAGCATATGCAGATCGTCCTTGACAAGGAGAGCGGTAAGTCCTTCCCGGACGACGCCCTCAAGCTGGGAACCTCCCTTAAGGTTACGGGCAAGGTTGTAGAGGGAAGAGAGGGCGTTCCCGAGATAAATGCCGAAGCAATCGAGGTTCTCGGAACCTGTCCTCCTGAGTATCCGCTCCAGAAAAAGCGCCACACTCTCGAGTTCCTGCGCACAATGCCCCATCTTCGCGGAAGAACAAATACCTTTAATGCCGTGCTCAGGGTTCGCAGCGTGCTGGCCGCATCCCTCCATGAGTATTTCCAGAGCCACAATTATGTCTATGTAAATACTCCGCTCATCACCGGAAGCGACTGTGAGGGAGCGGGAGAAATGTTCCAGGTAACGACGATAGGCTACTCCGACAAATACAAGAGCGAGGAGGAGTACTATGCGGATGATTTCTTCGGAAAACGGGCGGGACTTTCCGTTTCCGGCCAGCTCGAGGGAGAGATGGCTGCGATGGCAATGGGAAAGATATATACCTTCGGACCCTCCTTCCGCGCGGAGAATTCCAATACTCCCAAGCATCTTGCAGAGTTCTGGCATATCGAGCCCGAGGTGGCATTTGCCGAGCTTCCCGATGTTATCGAGATCGCGGAGGATATGCTTAAGTTTGTTATAGGAAATGTCCTTGAGAAATGCCCGAAGGAGATGGAATTCTTTGACAAGCATTTTGAGGAAGGCCTTATCGAGAGGCTTAAGGATCTTATTTCCCACGAGTTTGCTACGGTAAGCTATACCGAGGCCATAAAGCTGCTCAAGGAGTCCGGAGAAAACTTCGTATATCCCGTAGAGTGGGGCGTGGACCTTCAGACCGAGCATGAGAGATATATCTCCGAGAAGGTATTTAAGCGCGCGGTATTTGTAACCGACTATCCCAAGGAGATAAAGTCCTTTTACATGAAGCAGAACCCGGACGGAAAGACTGTTGCGGCAGTTGACCTTCTCGTACCCGGAGTAGGGGAGATAATCGGTGGAAGCGAGAGAGAGGCGGACTATGACAGGCTTGTTGCCGCCATGAAGGAAAGAAATATGAATCTCGATCTCTACAACGATTACCTTGACCTTCGCAGATTCGGTTCGGTTCCCCACGGCGGATTCGGACTGGGCTTCGAGAGACTTATAATGTATGTTACCGGAGTTCAGAACATAAGAGATGTGATTCTCTTCCCGAGAACCGTCGGCAATATCCGTTAATTTTTGTTTGACTTATTGATTTCTTTGTTATATTATTTTCAAGGATAATAACGCAAAGGCGCGGTATTGCTACTTGCAATGCCGCGATTTGTAATATTAGGGTCAATAAGTACAATATGCGAGTTATGCTTGCATAAACGAGCATATTGTACTTATTGACCCGCACAAGTATGATGTCCGAGCGTTTTGCATAGCAAAATGCGTGGTGCGAAGCAAAGTAGCAATTTCCTGCGAAGCAAGGAAATTAGCGAATTACGAATGCTTGTAGGATTGCGGGAGTTGCGCAGCAACGAAGCAATCCGTGATATTATTTAGTATGAATAATATACCGGGAGGAAAAGAAAATGTCCGAAAACATATTTATCCCTGAAGGATATAAATCAGCCCTTTCTTTAAGGGAGACCCAGCACGCGATCAAATTTATAAAGGATACCTTTCAGCAGACGCTCTCATTTGCGGTTACGCTTGACAGAGTTACCGCGCCCCTTATCGTTCGCTCGGGAAGCGGTATAAACGATGACCTTAACGGCGTGGAGAGAAAGGTTAATTTTGATATGCTTGCGGAGAGCGGCGAGGCAGAGGTGGTCCAGTCCCTTGCGAAGTGGAAGAGAATGGCGCTGTACCGCTACGGCTATAATGTGGGCGAGGGTATTTATACCGATATGAACGCCATAAGGCGGGATGATAAAATGGACAATGTACACTCGATCTTTGTGGACCAGTGGGACTGGGAAAAGGTTATAAGCAGAGAACAGAGAAACACCGAATACCTGAAGGAAACCGTAAAAGCCATCGTAAAGGCAATCTGCTTTACAAAAAGGCAGGTTACCCTGAGGTATCCCGAGCTCAAGGCTCCCGTCTGTGAGGATGTATTCTTTATTACATCACAGGAGCTGGAGGATATGTATCCCGGGAAGACCGCAAAGGAGAGGGAGAGGCTTATCACACAGGAACACAAGACGGTTTTCCTTATGCAGATAGGCAAGATGCTTAAAAGCGGCGAGCCTCACGACGGAAGGGCTCCGGACTATGACGACTGGGAGCTTAACGGAGATATTCTCTTTTGGGACGATGTTATCGGGGATTCGCTGGAGATATCTTCCATGGGTATAAGAGTGGACGCGGAGAGCCTTGCAAAGCAGCTTAAGGCAGCAAACGCGGAGGACAGGATGCAGTACCAATACCATAAGATGATCGCGGAAGATAAGCTTCCGCTTACCATAGGCGGCGGAATCGGTCAGTCGAGACTTTGCATGTTCCTTCTTGAAAAGGCTCATATCTGCGAGGTTCAGGCATCTGTATGGCCCGAAGAAATGATTGATATCTGCGAAAAGAACGGAATGCATTTATTATGATATCTAATGTTATTTTTGATATTGACGGGACACTCTGGGATTCTACAGGCGTAGTTGCCGTGGGCTGGGAGAGGGCAGTAAAGGAGACAGGCTATTCCAAGGCAGAAATAACAGCGGATATTCTTAAAAAGGAATTCGGGCTTCCGATGAACATAATCGCGGATCATGTGTTTTATGATCTGGGGGACGAAGGAAAAAAGGCGGAGCTTCTTGCGCTGTGCTGTAAGTATGAGCATGAGGAGCTTGAAAAAAATACCCGGGATATTTCCTATGAGGGTATCTCGGAGGTTATCCATGAACTCAGCGGGAAATACCGGGTGTTTATCGTAAGCAACTGTCAGAAGGGCTATATAGAGCTGGTTATGGACAAGCTTGGGATAACTGACGACATCAGCGGACATCTTTGCTACGGCGACACGGGGCTTACCAAGGGTGAGACCATGCAGGAACTTATGGGGGCAGAGGGAATTGACCCGGGGACTTAGGTCTATGTCGGAGACACAGCCGGGGACAGACAGGCCGCAGAGTACGCTGGAGTCCGGTTTATATACGCCCGGTACGGCTTCGGAAATCTTGAGGGAGAAGAGTTCTCCATAGATTCTCCCGCTGAGCTGGCGGGGCTTTTGGATGAATTTACAAAAGACAGAGACAGATAGAAAACGGAACTGTTGGAACCTGGCATGAAGAATACTGAAAAGAAATCCTGTTCATAATATGAAGAGATTTGAAGGGTAATCCTGTTCACATTATGAAGGGATATTATTTATGGATGGTGTAGCGTTTGTCTTCAAGTATTTTTGCCGCGCTTTCAAGATCCGGCTCGTAGTAGAATTCTATACGCATATTACCACCCTGATATTCGCTGTTGTGGATAATACCGATATTTTTAATGCTGATGCCGCGGGTCGCAAGAAGTGTGGCGATGGTGGCAAGGGCTCCGGGCTCATCGGCAATATCGACGAAAAGCCGGTAATTGACCTTGATGGGGCCGCTTCCGGCGGTAGTGAAGGAATCACGATATTCACGGGCAGTATCAAAGAGACCGCGGATTTTATCTCCATTATGCTCCTTGAGGAATACATCGACGGATTTAAGGGAATCGATGTAATCCTCAAGGAGATTTTTTATGTTCTCCGTGTTGGTCATGCATATCTGTTCCCACATATCGGAGGATGAGGAGGCAATCCTTGTGATATCCTTGAAGCCGCCGGCGGCTACCAGTCTCATAATGCCTTCCTCATTGTCGGAATCCTTTACGAGATTTACAAGAGAAGCGGCGATAACATGAGGCAGGTGGCTTATTGCCGCAACGATATAATCATGCTCCTTAAAGCTTAGCACAAGAGGGATCGAATCAAAGCTCTGGACAAGACTTCTAAGCTCCGCCACCTTTTCGGCGGGGGATTTTTTTGTCGGTGTAAGAATATAATAAGCGTTTTGCAGGATGGAAGCCTTTGAATTGGTGTATCCCACACGCTCGCTTCCCGCCATGGGATGTCCGCCGATAAAGTTTGCCTCCATATCAAGCCTTTCTGCGGCTTCGTGGATACCGGTCTTTACGCTCCCGACATCGGTAATGATACAGGAGGGTGAGATAACGGGCTTTAACAGCTCAAGGAATTCCTCGTTTTTCTTAACGGGAGCACAGAGGAAGATATAATCGCAGGAAGAGAATTTTGAAATCCCGCCGTTTTCCATATCCTCCTCATATACGGCTATATCAATAACGCCATCAGAAAGCGCTTCGTCGAGGGAGGAGGCGCTGCGGTTGTATGCGATGATGGTTGAACCGGGCTGTTTTTCCCTTATGGCTCTGGCTACCGAACCGCCTATAAGACCGAGACATATAAAGCCGTAAGTTGACATAATTTTTTCCTCTGCATCATGTAATAATATTTTTTCCGTTTGTTATCGATATTAACAATAAAACTTAAGTATATCTGCTTTAATATATCGCTTTAAAGCGCGAAAGTCAATCTTTAAAATCTGCAAAAACCAATCCGGAAAAACTCTATAAAGGAATTGAATTTAAAAGTTTAAGATAGTATAATTTATTGGTTAGATTATGCCAAAAATTTAATCATATAATCAAGGAGCCTTAAAAGATGAAAGAGTATTACAACCATCACGAAGTAGAACCTAAATGGCAGAAGATCTGGGACGATGAGAAGGCATTTGCGACAAGCACGGATTTCTCAAAACCCAAGTATTACGCCCTCGTTGAATTCCCTTACCCCTCGGGACAGGGACTGCATGTGGGACACCCCAGACCTTATACCGCCCTTGATATAGTAGCAAGAAAACGCCGTATGCAGGGATATAATGTCCTTTATCCCATGGGCTGGGATGCCTTCGGACTCCCTACCGAGAACTACGCGATAAAGAACCACATACATCCCAAGATCGTTACAAAGAACAATGTGGAGCGCTTCAAGAACCAGCTCCATTCCCTGGGCTATTCCTTTGACTGGGACAGGGAGATAAACACCACGGATCCCGAGTACTACCACTGGACCCAGTGGATCTTCCTCAAGCTCTTTAACGCCGGACTTGCCTACAAGACCGAAATGCCCATCAACTGGTGTACCTCCTGTAAGGTAGGCCTTGCAAACGAGGAAGTGGTAAACGGCGTCTGCGAGAGATGCGGAAGCGAGGTCGTCAGAAAGGTCAAGAGCCAGTGGATGTTAAAGATAACCGAGTACGCCGAGAAGCTTATCGAGGGCCTGGACAGCGTTGACTATGTGGAGCGTATCGCCACCCAGCAAAAGAACTGGATCGGAAAGAGCACGGGGGCAGAGGTGGAGTTTGCACTTACCGGCAAGGAGGATAAGCTTACCGTATATACCACAAGATGCGATACACTTTTCGGAGCAACATACATGGTTATGAGCCCCGAGCATCCCTATATCGATAAGTACAAGGATTGTATCGAAAACTGGGATGAGGTTGCCGCATACCGCGAGGAGGCTTCAAAGAAATCCGACTTTGAGAGAGCGGAGCTTGCAAAGGACAAGACCGGAGTCTGCCTCAAGGGACTTACTGCTACAAACCCCGTTACGGACAAGGAGATACCCATCTGGATCTCGGATTATGTACTTATGAGCTACGGAACAGGTGCAATTATGGCCGTTCCCGCGCATGATGAAAGAGACTGGGATTTTGCGAAGAAGTTTGATCTTCCTATCATCGAAGTTGTTGCCGGAAGCGACGTACCCGTTACCGAGAAGGTTTATACCGATGTTGCTACCGGAACTTTAGTAAATTCAGGCTTCCTTAACGGACTTTCCGTTGCGGACGCAAAGAAAAAAATGATCGAATTTCTCGAGGAAAAGGGGATCGGCAGAGCAAAGACAAATTACAAGCTTAGGGACTGGGTATTTTCACGCCAGAGATACTGGGGCGAGCCCATTCCCATCATACACTGCGATAAATGCGGCTATGTTCCTCTTAAGGAGGAGGAGCTTCCGCTCATGCTCCCCGAGGTTGAGAGCTATATGCCCACCGACA
The DNA here is from genome assembly GCA_017479285.1 of Lachnospiraceae bacterium. Classification (GTDB taxonomy): domain Bacteria; phylum Bacillota; class Clostridia; order Lachnospirales; family Lachnospiraceae; genus AC2028. The sequence continues at coordinate 2,112 of JAFVCL010000021.1, read as the reverse complement.
ACGGCGAGAGTCCTCTTGCCGCAATGGAGGGCTGGGTAAATGTAAAATGCCCGAAGTGCGGCGGCGAGGCAAAGCGCGAGACAGACACAATGCCCCAGTGGGCAGGCTCCTCGTGGTACTTCCTGCGCTATACGGACCCGAAGAACGATAAGGAGCTTGCAAGCAAGGAGGCGCTTAAATACTGGCTTCCCGTTGACTGGTACAACGGAGGAATGGAGCATACCACCCTCCACCTTCTCTATTCGAGATTCTGGCACCGCTTCCTTTACGACCAGGGGGTTGTTCCCACAAAGGAGCCCTACGCTAAGAGAACAAGCCACGGCATGATCCTCGGAGAAAACGGTGAGAAGATGAGCAAGTCCCGTGGCAATGTAGTTAATCCTGACGATATCGTAAGAGATTACGGCGCGGACACACTCCGCACTTACGAGATGTTCATCGGAGCCTTCGACCAGGCGGCAAGCTGGAGCGAGGACGGCGTTAAGGGCTGCAGAAGATTCCTTGAGAGGGTATGGAAGCTGCAGGAGATTCTTACGGAGGGCGACGGGTACACCCCGGACCTCGAGGCAAAGATACACCAGACGATAAAGAAGGTTTCCAACGATTTCGAGACCCTTAAATACAACACCGCCATCGCCGCGATGATGGCACTTATCAACGAATTCTACAAGAAGGGCAGCGTAAACAAAGCAGAGTTCGGAACACTGCTGAGGCTCCTTTGCCCCGTTGCTCCCCATATAACGGAGGAGCTCTGGGAGGCAAACGGATTCGAGGGAAGACTTTACAAGGCGGCATGGCCCGAGTATTCCGATGAGAAGTGCGTCGAAGCCACAGTAACCATAGCCGTACAGGTAAACGGAAAGCTCCGGGCGACTATCCAGGCTCCCAAGGACGGGGACAAGGATGCGATAATCGCACAGGCAAAGGAGGCCGCGGCGGAGAAGATAACCGGAAACATTGTAAAAGAGATTTATGTTCCCGGAAAGATCGTAAATATTGTTTGTAAGTAAGAAAGTTTTATAAATGGCAGGAAAAGTTTACATAACTGAAAACGGATCCGGGGGAAGAGGAAGGACTTCCTCCGGCGCTGCGCGTGGAAGCGCGGGAAACAGAGCCGCAGCCTCCCGGGGGACGGCTGCCGGCGCGGGTGCTTCCCGGGGGGCGGACGGGAACTCACGAAACAGCAGTTCAAGATCGGGACAAAGCTCCGGAGCAGGCTCCAGTTCATACATATCCGGCTCGTCAAGAGGCACCGAAGGCAGGGATAGCGCTTTAAGGGTAAATGACAAGGAGATAGAAGAACTTGCACGCAAGATGCTGCGGAAGAAGGAGCGGACAAGAAGGGGCGTACTTATCGCCGTTGCCGCCCTCGCCGTTATAGCAATCGGTGTTTTTGTCTATTACGAGGTCATCGACCATAAGAACAAGCTGGTGAACCAGATGTTTAATACCGTAAAGGACAAGCACGGGGAGGAGAGCATTTTTACAAATCCGGCAGTAAACGACGATAGCGTGGTGGTGCATCTTGATGAGGCGAAGGATGTTCCGGATGTCCTTCCGGAGTACAGGGAAATGCTCGCCATAAATTCCAAGCTTATCGGATGGCTGAAGATAGACCCTTCCGATTCGCCCGACGGATTTCCGGTGGCCCAGACTACGGATAACGAGTATTATCTTACCCATGATCTTAAACAGAATAATGATCGCAATGGTACGATCTTTATGGATACCAACTGCGATGTATTAAAGCCGAGTACGAACCTTATCCTTTACGGTCACAATATGCGCAGCGGGAAGATGTTCGGACAGCTCAGCAAATACCAGGACGAGAGTTATTACGAAAAGCATAAAACCATCACATTTGACACGATTTACGAGCACGGAACCTACGAGATCATGTATGTTTTTCATGCAAAGATACTTAAGGAGACGGAGGTCGCCTTTAAGTATTATCAGTTTATCGATGCATACAGCGAGGTTGAGTTTGATTCATATATGAACGAGATGGCGGAGATGTCGCTGTACGATACCGGGGTGACAGCCTCCTTCGGAGACAGGCTGCTTACCCTCTCCACCTGCGACAATATCGATGAAAACGGAAGATTTGTCGTT
>JAFVCL010000001.1 GCA_017479285.1 Lachnospiraceae bacterium | reverse complement strand
TCTTGGGATAATGAGGACATCATTGGCAGATTAATGCAGGGGTATTGATTGAAAACATTATTCCGATAATTCCCACTTGAGTCGTTACGACAGACTGGGCTCGGGTGGGTTAATCGGAATAATCTGGAAATCGGAATAATCTACAATATGCCGATATCGGCATATTGAGGAGATGCAGAATCTCAATAAAAAGCCTGTAGAGTTCCATGCACTGCCGAGGAGGAGCCGGTTTTACCAGGGGGCAATGGATGTGGATTACCTTAACAAGGGCAATACATTCAAGGAACTGCCGGAGAGCAATGTTTTATTCATCTGTACCTTTGATCCCTTCAGACAGGGGCTCAGTAAGTACACATTTCGGGAGAGATGCGAAGAAAACCGGGAACTGACGCTGAATGATGGAACCGTAAAGATATTCTTCAATTGTAAGTATGAAGGCGATGACATAGCGGAGGATCTAAAGAAGTTCTATGCCTATGTTGAAACCGGGCAGGTAACGGATACACTTACAAAGCGTATAGATGAAGCGGTAATAAAGGGCAGGATGAACGAGGTTTGGAGGACGCAGTATATGAGAGAAATAGCGATTATACAGGATGCAAAGGATGAAGGCAGAGAAGAAGGCAGGGAAGAAGGAAAACTAAGCATGCTCTTTATCCTTGTAAATGATAAACTTATAACTGCTAAGGATGCCGCCGAAAAGATGGGCATTACAGAGGAAGAATTTATCGGTAAAATGAGAGCCTATATGGAAAGCAAGGGGGAATAATATTTTCGCATTGATGAGGCGGTTGTAAGGGGAAGGATGAACGAGGTTTGGAGGACGCAGTATATGAGAGAAATAGCGATTATACAGGATGCTAAAGATGAAGGAAGAGAAGAGGGCAGGAAAGAGGGTAAGGAAGAAGGACTTGCGCTCGGTCGGGAGCAGGGTCAGTTAAGCATGCTCTTTATCCTTGTAAATGATAAACTTATAACTGCTAAGGATGCCGCCGAAAAGATTGGAATGACTGAGGAAGAGTTTATCGGAAAAATGAGAGAGTACATGGAAAGTAAGAAATAGTATTTCTCCGGATAAAATAAGAGTTTGTATTTAAAACGGGGGAATAATATTTTCCCACCCCACAGGGGGACTACATAAAAAAATACTGATATATAATAGAGTCATGGCAGGATGTCATGGCTCTTTTTTGCAGTACAAGAAAGTTCTCCGAATTTTTCTATAAGGAAAACCGCTCCGCGGGGATGCGACTCGTGCGGATATGAAAATTGTCGCCTTTGGCGATATCGCGCTCGCGCGAGCGTATCGTAGAGAGATACGCTTTGTTTAAATTATTGTGACTACAAGTGCTTGGTTGATATAGGAGAGGAGTGAGTGGGGAAAACAAGAATACATAAGTATTACATCTTTTTTATGGTTTGTGTTCTGCTTCCGTTGTTAGTAGGAGGAATACTGTATTATATCTTCTGTCCAAATGTATTCTTCGTAAAATGTATCGACTCTGTAACGGAAATAGAAGTTCATCTAAGACCGGATATGAATAATCTGATTATGAGGCTTGTTCGTTTTTATGGTTTTGATGTTATTTGGGCTTATTCTTTTACTAACATGTTTTTTATTTTGGTTTCAATTCCGCATAACTGGAGAAATCGTTATATTCTTATCCCGATTGTCTTTGTAAGTAGTATTGAGTTACTCCAGAAGACGAACATTATGCATGGAACCTTTGATTACATAGATATTGTTGTACAGATTATCGGTAGCTTGTTTGCTATGGTAATAATAAATATTTTAAAGCAGTATTTATTTAAATGATCTGCGGAAAGGAAGAGATATGAGTGTGATGAAAAAGGTAAGACTGGTTGTTTTGATTATGAGCTGTATGCTTATATATGGAGCTTTTGCGTTAGGAAGTGACGATGATTCAAATACAACTACATCCGGTGGAAATGTTGGAGACACAGCACAGAGTGCGCCTTCAAGTTCAAGTAGTTCGTCATCGTCGACTGAGGAGGATGACAAATCCAAGGTAAAAATATATGTAACGAATAAGACGAATATTGATGCAGATATTCTGAATGGGATATATATGCCGGTATGTAATTTTACCTTTAAGATTGAAAACGGTACTTCAAAAACGATTCGGGGTATTGAAGCAGTTGTTACAATGAAGGATATGTTTGGTAATCAGATCAAGAAGTCATCACTTCAATTAACGGATGAGGTGGGACCGGGAAAGACAGTGTATGACGATACTCAGGGAATGGAGATAAACGAATTTATAGACTCTGATGTAAAACTTTGGAATACAGACTACAAGGATATGACATTTGAGGTAAAGGTGACCAACATAGTCTATAAATAACGGGAAGCGAAAAAAACTACTTATTATAGGAAATTAACCACATATATTCCGCTCTTTTTGCAGTTTAATCCAGGGCTTAATGATGTGATAATCAGTGTATGAAAATACAAAATGTGTTGGGAATCCTGCAAACGGAAACACTGTGAAAAATACAGGAGGTGGTTATCATGTTGATAGTATTATTTTTGTTACTTGCATTCAGGCTTTTGGGATTTTTCCTCAAGGTTGCCGGCGGAATCATAAAAATTATCTTCAGAATCCTCATATTCCCTGTACTCATCATTACAGCGCTTAGAGGACATCTGATATTGGCGATAGTGACCGGTGCAATAGTGATCATGGTCTGGAGTATTGAGGGCGCTGTTAAGAGAAAGAAATAGGGGGGCTTACCCTGTGTCCGGAAACGGCCTCAAAATTGTATTTTACGATCCCGAGATCAACATTAACAAACGGTCCTTTTCCCTTGGCGGTTATTATGGCCTCCTCCCCTGCCAGAGTAATGCGAAAGCTTTGCTGGTTGATGGCAGTAGGAGCCATCATAGCCGCTTTTAGTCCGTTTTTAAACCACAGGGGCATTTCACTTTCGGGGATGTCGCATATCTTATCGACCGGCTTGGAGCGGTGCTTAACGCCGGTTTCTTCGCCGTAACCAATGGCTATTACAAGCACGATCTTTTCGCCGGAGTCCTTATCTGCCTTACACTTTCCTTTACCATAGGTGCCGCCCACCCAGCAGGTGTTAAGCCCCATCATCTGGGCTTCGAGTACGAGCCTTTCTCCGTAGTAACCGCACTTTTCATCAAGCCGGCTGATGTTTTTATTACCGACCATGGCGATATAGTTGTTGACATTCCTGAATCTGCCATAGCGTGCTATCAGTGTATTAAAGCAATCGGGATCGTCACAGATCAGCTGGATGTTAAGCCCGCTCTCTTTGTTGCACTCGTCTATTATTTCAAGGAGCCTGTTCCTTTTTTCTTCCTCTATGGGTTTTGAAAGGTATTTTCTTACGCTGTGTCTCTCTTTTACGGCTTCTTTAATATCCATTTTTATTCTCACTTTCTCTGTATCTGTACTCGTATGATGTGCAGTTATCTCATTGCCGGTTTTTCCCGGTCTTTGAAAAAAGCTTTACCAGTAAAGTAAATATAAATCCCATAAACATGATCAGCGCGGCCAAAAGGATCACCCACCATACCGGCCCCATCCACGGAGATTCCTTGGAAAAGCCTATAGCGCCAACCGGAGAGCCCCAGTTTAAGAAAAAGTATGGATAATTGAGACTGCCCACAAAATGCCAATGGTTAATGTATCCGATGCTTGCAAAGATAAAATAGTAGATCGGAGGAATAACACAGTAAACAAAATCAAAGTTTTTAAGCTTCATCCTGTCTGCACAGACAAATATGTCAATGACGGCGCAGAGCGGAACTACCACATGTGTAAGCACATTGTTTAGTTTATAAGGATTTGGAAGTGTGGGAGCAAGAATAGCGACGAATACGATTCCTGTAAGAGAAATCGCAACCGTAAATACCAGCTTAAGTATATTGACTGCTCGGGAGTCGTATTCCTTCTTTTTGAACATTATTATGCCTTCATAAACAAACCATCCCGCAATCCAGAGGTTTGACTGTATCGTATAGAAAAGAAGAGCGTTCCAGTTAGACATAAAGCCGTTCTTTCCGAGAATAGAAAGATAGGTTCCGTATATGGCGGATCCTATTGCGACGATCTTAATGATTAAAGAGATAAGTTTTCTCATACCGGTTAATAATCCTTACTGTTAGATTATCTTTCAATTAAAGTACATTACAATCAAAATACCTTTCAATCAAAGTACCCTGATGATAAAAATATAATGCATTTCTTATTTCGGATTCTAACATTTTGAATGGATGGTTTCCACCAAATGGAGATTATTTTATCTTTTTTTAATAACTGAAGGATAATCGTTATGGTAAAATTAAACCGAGTCCGGATTTATAAGAAGAGCCGTCAGGGGAAAAAAGAATGAAGATATTTACCGCAAAACCTTTGGATAAAAGCAAATACATCCTCGGAGAGGGACCTGTGTTTGATCCGAGATACGGAAGATTGTCATGGGTGGATATAAAGGATGGCAGGCTCTATACTGCAGACCTTGTTTATTCAAATAGTAAAACAGGGAGTAAAATTGACAGCGGATTAAAATGTGAAGACATGGCGGATTCCGGAAAAGGGAAGGCTACTGAGAAAGAGGCAGAATTAGAAAGTTTACTCTGCATGGATAATATAGAAAGCGTGAGCTTTGGACAGATGGTGGGGGCTGCACTGCCTCTCGCCGGAACTGACGGTTTTATCGTCGCCGCTACCGATGGATTATATCTGTGGAGCGGAAAATCGGGGATCAAGCCGTATTTGGATCTGCGGGATATCTATGAGCCGTACCAGCGGTCCAACGACGCAAAGGCGGATCCCATGGGGAGGATGTTTTTCGGCTCCATGGTTTATGACGGGCTCCATGAGGACAGCGGTAATCTCTACAGGCTTGATAATTATCACAGTACAGCTAAAGAAAATACCCTGCTTTATAAAAAATCGGGGACATCATCGGGAAATACCCTGCATCATAAAGTCCTTGGAATAGCGCAGGAAAATACAAAGCTGTCCAATGGAATGGCGTGGAATAAGACGGCGGATAAGTTTTATTTCTCCGACAGCTCGGAGCATGCGGTTTTTGTATATGATTATGATAAAGAGACCGGAGAGATAAGCGGAAGAAAGAAGCTTTTTGAGATCTTCGACCTTGTCCCGGACGGAATGTGTATAGATGAGGAGGACAACCTCTGGGTGGCTGTCTGGGGTGGCAGCAGGGTTGAATGCCGAAGTGGAGAAAACGGGGAAAAGCTGGCAGAGATAAAGGTTGCAGCAGGGAATGTTACAAGCTGCTGCTTTGCCGGAGAAAGCCTTGATAAGCTAATAATAACTACATCCGGGGAAGGTCAGGAGGGAGAGTATGACGGCTGTATCTTTGTATGCGATGTCGGAGTAAGAGGGGTAAAACCGGACTATGTTAAGGGAATAGAGTAATATATGGAATTTATTGTAAAGCAATTTAATGAGCTCAGTACGGAAGAACTCTACGAGATAATGAGGACGAGATCAGAGATCTTCGTCGTGGAGCAGGGCATTATATGCCAGGACCTTGACGGTAAGGATAAAAAGTCGCTTCATGTCTTTTGCCGGGATGGGGACGGAAGAGTAGCCGGATATCTCAGGGTGTTCTGGAAGGATTTTGATGAATCCGCCGGGGTTGCCCAGATAGGCCGGGTTGTTACATTAAAGCACGGTATGGGTATCGGCGGAAAGCTTCTTCATGAAGGAGTAAAGGTGGCCCGGAAACGGCTGGGAGCAAAGCAGATTTATCTTGAAGCACAGGAATATGCCATTGGCTATTATGAGAAGGAGGGCTTCAGGGTTGTTTCCGACCATTTTCTCGAGGAGGGAATACTTCATGTTAAGATGGAGCTTGATTTGGACGGAGAAGCATAAGAACCATAGTAAACAATATAAAATAAACATGGATAAGGAGAAAAAAACATGGATGCAATTGAAAGAGTTTGTAAATTTATCAGTGAGGCGGAGACATATTATCTCGCTACGGTAGAGGGAGACCAGCCGAGGGTACGCCCTTTCGGAACGATACTTCTTCGCGATGGAAAGCTTTATATCGAGACCGGAAAGGTTAAGAATGTCTCGAAGCAGATCGCTGCAAATCCCAAGGTGGAGCTTTGCGCATTCAAGGACGGAAAGTGGCTTCGTGTTGCGGGAGAGCTTGTGAATGATGATTCAAGGGATGTAAAGGTGGCAATGCTGGAGGCAATGCCGAGCCTTAAGGGAATGTACAGTCCCGATGACGGAAATATGCAGATGCTTTATTTCAAAAACGCAGTAGCAACCTTCAGTTCCTTTACCGAGGCACCTGAGGAAGTACGGTTCTAACGGTTCTGTAGAGAGGGTTTTTGCCGGGCTGCCTGAGACATTCCGCAAACAGGCGGGCGCTGTCTGAAGACGGGTAAATAAAAAAGGTTAAAAAACGGGGCTTCCGACGAAGCCCCGTTTTGTTGTGTTATTTTATATAAGACTAAAACCGAATAATATGTATGCGTTCCGGTCTTAAACCTTAAATAACTCAACATTGTCCTTAAGCTGTGTTGAGATGTGTCCGAGCTCCTCGGCTTCCCCGACGATAGCGGTCATATTGGAGGTAAGCTGGGTTATGGAAGCGCTGGTCTCCTGAGTGGAGGCGGCATACTCCTCGGAGAGGCTTGAAAGGGAATCAACAGAGTTCATGATCCTTTCCTTGCCGACTGTCATGGACTCAACAAGGGATGCGATCTCCTTGTTTCCGTTCTCGGTCTCGGAGAGAAGAACGAGCATTTCGTCGAAGGCTGCGCTCATCTGCTCAAGAGCCTCTGCCTCGCTTGTGGTGGCATCCTTTATGCTTGCGGTAAG
>JAFVCL010000020.1 GCA_017479285.1 Lachnospiraceae bacterium | reverse complement strand
GAGAGACAGCTCTCTTTCGGAAAAGATATTAAGGTATGTGAACGAGCATATTTATGAGGGCCTCTCGGTTCCGTTTCTCGCGGAAAAGTTTTATGTCAGTGAGTCCCAGATAGGAAGGCTTTTTAAGAAATCAACAGGGGCATCCTGCTGGGAGTATATAACCGCAAAAAGGCTGATCGCCGCCCGGGAGATGATAGAAGACGGGGAGAGCGCCGGAGCTGCGGCCGAAAAATGCGGATTTGGAGATTATTCCTCCTTTTACAGAGCATATGTAAAAAGATATGGAGAGAGTCCGAGGAAAGTATTATAATATTGCTTGGATGTGTAAATCCGGTAAAAATCCGGCGCTGTCTGTGAAGCGGATCATGGCAATATGCCCGGAAAACATGATTAATGAGCTAAGAGAGGGAAGTTTATGCAAATAAAGTGCAGCTATTGTGGTAATTTTATTTCTGATACAGATCCGGTCTGCCCTCACTGCAATGCACCGAATGAGGGAGTAAAGAGGACTTCGGGCGGAGTGCCGCATACAATAGAGGAGTTAAAGACATTTGTCCGGGAGAAGAATATACCGGTAGATAAATTCAGATTTTTTATCGGTGAGGATTACCGTGGGCCGAAGGCCTTCGGAATCTATAAGGATGAAAGCAGCGGAAACTTTGTTGTCTATAAGAATAAAAGCGACGGAGAGCGATCGGTCAGATATGAGGGTAATGACGAGGCATACGCGGTAAATGAGATCTACCAGAAGCTGAAGGAACAGGTCAGCGATTATAAGAATTTCAGACTTCAGAAAGAAAAGAGCAGGGGAGCGTCCTCCGGTCACGCGAGGACATCGGCTGACACCGGAAGTTCAAAAGGAATATCCGGCGTTATGAATAGGGTAATCACTGTATTGGTAATAGGGATTGCCATTGCTTTATTCCTTTTTTCCCGCATATCACGGTGCAGTTCCAGGGAGTCTAAAAGCTTTTACAACTATAACGGTTCGAGCTATATGTACGATACCGGCACAAGTCTTTGGTATCTGTACAACTCAATCACGGATGATTATGAGACCGTTGACGCTCCCACGGAGCTTGAGGATTCCGCAGACGATTACTTTGACCATGTCGAAGAGTACAATACCAGAACGACTGACTCCTCCTGGGACGATGACGACGATTATGACTGGGGAAGCGATGATTGGGACTCTTCATGGGACTCGGACTGGGATTCTGACTGGGGCTCTGACTGGGATTCCGACTGGTGATGAAAGGAGATTTAAAAATTGGGAAAGTTTGATAAAAGTGAAGTTATCGAAAGATTTCTTCGTTATGTGGCGATAGATACACAGTCCGATGAGGAGAGCGGAGCATCTCCAAGCAGTGAGAAGCAAAAGAACCTCGGGCGACTTCTTGAAAAGGAACTCAGGGAAATAGGGGCAAGTGATGTTTATTTCGATGAGGAGCATTGCTATGTTTATGGAAGGATTCCCGCTAATAATGCGGATGGGAAGACCTCCTTCGGTGCAAAGAAGCTTGCTCTTATCTCGCATATGGATACTTCTCCGGAATCCTCCGGAAAGGATGTAAAGCCCCGTATTGTGGAGAATTACGATGGAGGAGACATCTATTTGGGGGATGCGAGCGGACTTAAGCTGAGCCCTGCACAGTATCCGGAAATGAAGGCCTACATCGGACAGAGCCTTATAGTAACCGATGGCACTACTCTCCTCGGGGCGGATGACAAGGCAGGTGTTGCGGAGATCATGACTGCGGCATCCTACCTCTTAAATCATCCGGAGATCTCCCACGGTGAGATTTCTGTTTGCTTTACTCCCGATGAGGAGATTGGAAGCGGCGTTGACCACATTGATATGGAGAGGCTGAACGCGGATTATGCATATACCGTTGACGGTGGGGCGATCGGAGAGCTGGAGTATGAGAATTTCAACGCTGCCGCAGCAACCGTAAAGGTTCATGGCGTAACGGTTCATCCCGGCGAGGCTAAGAACAAGATGAAGCATGCCTCAAGGATAGCAATGGAGATAGACGCTATGCTTCCGGCACAGGAAAAGCCCCAGTTTACCGAAGGGTATGAGGGATTCTTTTACCTTACGGAAATGAAGGGCTCCACGGAGGAAGCGGAGTTTAAGTATATTATCCGCGACCACGACAGGGAGAAATTCGAGGCAAAGAAAAGACTTATATCCGCAGCGGTATCCTATGCCAACGAAAAGTACGGTGAGGGCACGGCGGAGCTTGTTTTGAAGGACTCTTATTACAATATGCGTGAAAAGATTGAGGATGGAAATCTCTTCCTCGTAGAAAACGCTAAGAGGGCTATGGAGGAACTGGGAATAACTCCCAAGGTACAGCCAATCCGTGGGGGAACCGACGGAGCAAGGCTCTCATTTATGGGGCTTCCCTGCCCGAATCTTTGCGCAGGAGGTCACAATTTCCATGGAAGGTTTGAGTATGTATGTGCCGAGTCGATGGAGAAGATAACGGAGCTTCTTGTGAAGCTTGTGCAGTATTGAGAATAAGCAGGACGGGTTACTGCATTTATTTATAAGCCTTATTGTGAACAGGGAGACAGTGCGATGGTTAGGATCGATCTTATCACGGGTTTCCTCGGCTCCGGAAAGACAACATTTCTTTTGAAATATGCAAGATATCTTATGTCAAAGGGGCTGAGGATAGGAATACTCGAGTATGATTACGGAGCGGTAAATGTGGATATGCTGCTTCTTAATAAGCTGAGGGGAGATAAGTGCGAGCTTGAGATGGTTGCCGCCGCCTGCGATGAGGACTGCCTTAAGAGGCGCTTTCGAACGAAGCTTATCGCAATGGCTATGACGGGTTACGACAGAGTTATTGTCGAACCCTCCGGCGTCTTCGATATGGATATGTTTTTCGATACCTTAAGGGACGATGATACCCTTGAGAGAATGTATGAAATCGGGAGCGTAATAACCGTTGTAAACGCTAATCTGAAGGACAACGGAGATAAGGAAGAGGATTTCTTTTTGGCTTCACAGGCGGCGAGTGCGGGCTGCATTCTTCTAAGCAGGGTTCAGCTGTCCGGGGATGAAGCGATAGCCGGGACAAAGGCTCACATAGAAAGAGCCGGAGAAGCTATAGGCTGCAGGATCAGAGGAAAATATATCGCCAAGGACTGGGAGAAACTAACCGATGGTGATTTTGAAGAGATAGAAAGAAGCGGCTATTTTTCCAACGATTATATGAAGGTTATCGCCGGAAAGAGCCCGGAATTCGATTCGGTTTGCTTCCTCGATTTAAAGGACGGACTCGAAGGAATGCAAAAAAAGATAAAGACACTTTTTGAAGACGAAAGCTTCGGAAACATTATCCGCGTTAAAGGTTTTGTATGCGATAAGGAAGGCGGCTACCAGATAAATGCCACAAAGCATGAAATACTTGTAGATCTTATTTCCATTGGGCAGGGAGTTTTTATTGTTATCGGCACGGGGCTTGATAAAAACAGGATACGGGAATATATGTATTCCTGATCGGGTAAAAAAAGCCGCACATTTATGCATACATTTTTAGCTGACATGAAAATATATCATATTAAGGAGGCATTGCAGAATGGTTAAGCACATAATTCTATGGAATTTAAAGGACGAGCTTGGGGTATCAGAAAAGGAAGCTGTAAAGAAAGGCATCAAGGAGGGACTTGAGGGGCTTAATGGAAAGATTCCCGGACTTACAGATATAAAGGTAAATATTGACCCGCTTGAAAGCTCAAACTGTGATGTGATGCTGGATTCTTCATTTGAGGATGAGGCTTCGTTAAAGGACTATGCCGTTCACCCGGAGCATGTCGCTGTGGCTGACGGAAAAGTAAGACCCTATACAAAGTCCAGAGTCTGCATGGACTACGAGGCTTCTAAATGAGTAATTCAAGGATTATCAACTCAACCCTTGTCCACCTTATAAGGGACAATAAATACCTTATGCTCCACCGCGTGAAGAAAGAGGGCGATTATAACAAGGACAAGTGGATCGGTGTCGGAGGAAAATTTGAACCCCGGGAGTCACCGGAGGACTGCGCAAGACGCGAGACCTTGGAGGAGACCGGACTTTCTGTCGGGAAGATGACTTACAGGGGGATAGTGACCTTTATCTATCAGAATATTACCGAGTATATGCATCTTTTCACATCCGATGATTTTTCGGGTAAGATGAAGGAATGTGACGAGGGTGAGCTTGAGTGGGTGGATATCGACAAGGTCTGTGATCTTCCTATCTGGGAAGGGGACAAGATATTCTTTAAGCTTATGGAGGACGGGGCGCCCTTTTTTTCCGTAAAGCTTGTATATGACGATGACGGAAACCTGATAAACCATGAAGAATATGTATACGATTAATCGGGTTTGTCGGTGGTTTAGGAGGTTTTATCCCGCAACCAATTCTAACATCAAATCCCCCTGATTGTTTGCTTTTCTTGATAGACAAGTAATTATACCTCCTATACAATGATGTTAAAATCAGTTGCGGAGGTATGACTTTTATGAGAAAATACTACTTGGATAACCTTAGATGGATAACCGTTGTCGTTGTAGTGATTTACCATGTTTTTTATATGTACAACGGGGAAGGAATATCCGGAGGGCTGGGAAAGATAACGGATCTTGAAGTCCAGTATTACGATGTCTTCATGTATATCGTGTACCCCTGGATAATGCCGCTTCTTTTTATCGTTTCCGGGATAAGTGCAAAGCTCTATCTCGACAACCATACGACAAAGGAATTCTTTAAGAGCAGGACTCTCAAGCTGCTGGTTCCTTCGACAATAGGACTTTTCGCATTCCAGTTTATTCAGGGATACATTAATGCCCATCTTGCAGGGGATCCTTTCGGAGGAAATAAGATTCCTCTTCCGGTTGCATACATTATTTACTGCGTCAGCGGTATCGGAGTTCTCTGGTATATGCAGATCCTCTGGGTATTCTGTCTTGTACTTATGCTTATAAGAGTGATCGAGAGAGGGCGTCTTTTAAAAGCAGGCTCAAAGGCAAATATGCTCGCGGTTATCCTCTTTGCGCTGCCGGTATGGGGAGCGGCGCAGATACTAAATACCCCGATGATAGTAGTCTACCGGTTTGGATTTTATGGCATACTGTTTTTGCTCGGATACTATGTGTTTTCACATGACGAGGTTATAGAGAGAATAAAGAAGTTCAGCCTTTTATTTGCGATTCTGGCAGCAGGTCTTTGCGTTGCCTTTTGTATAATGTACTTCGGAACTGTGTACTCCGATGTGCCGGTAAACAGGACACCTGTCTTTACCTGTTATGCGTACTTTGCGTCCCTTGCCCTTATTACCGGGATGGCAAGATATCTTGATTTTACAACACCGTTTATGTCTGCGATGAACAGCCGGAGCTTCGGATTGTATGTTTTCCATTATCTCGGTATTACCATGGTAGCTTTTTTCCTTGTAAAACCCGGATATCTGCCGCCTGTTGCAGGCTACATTCTAAGCCTCATAGCTGCTTTTGTCTTTGGGTATGGGCTTTTTGAAATAATCAAAAGGATACCCGGCTACAGATGGGCTGTCCTTGGAATCAGGAAAAAGAAGGAGCCGAAGACGCGGTAACGGCTTCAGGAAGGAGAAATAAAGTGTTTTCCGAAAACCTTACAGAGCTTAGAAAAATCAATCATTTAACGCAGGAGGATATAGCGGAAAAGGTCGGCGTAAGCCGCCAGTCCGTTGCCAAATGGGAGTCCGGAGAAACTGTTCCGGATCTTGATAAATGTAAGATACTTGCGGATATTTTCAGCGTTTCCCTTGATGATCTCGCAAATTATGATATTAAGAATGAGCTTGGACTCGGTATGCCGCCGAAGGGTAAGCATCTCTTCGGGATCGTAAAGGTCGGAGATAAGGGGCAGATCGTTATCCCGGCTAAGGCGAGAGAGGTTTTTGATATAAAGGCAGGCGAGCGCCTTGTTGTTCTCGGAGACGAGGGAATGGGCATTGCCATTGCGAAGGCGGATGATTTTATTAAAATGGCCAATATGGTAAAAAAGGATATGTAGGTTTAATCCGTGCTTTTTCTGAATACCGGATTGCTCCTTACATGGATCTTATCCCAGATCTCAGATAAGGCACATGCTCGGAGAGATTACTCCGATGCAATAAAGGCCGCTGTAGGGCTTCACTATAGCATCAACCAGGAAAAATACTTAAACTTCCGGATTATTGCCGGAAACCTGTCCGCTAATCAGCGGCAGATTCTGAAATAGTTCATTGCTCTTGCTGTAATCCTCTAATAGCTGTGCAATCTTTTATATCCGCTTAACAAAAAAGGTAAATAAAAAGACCATGATATACTTCTTGTAGTAGTTAGCATTACCAACAGAAAAACTGCCCAAAGGCATTTTGACCGGCTGTCCGGATGAACAAGAAAAAACCGTTGGTACGAACTGTCACATCATGCTATAATGAATCCATGAACATGATGCTGTGGTATCAAACTGATCAATATCCTGAAGAAGGATTTATTTAAAATACAAGATATGCTACAAATACGACCCTCCCAATTTGGAGGGTCGTTCAATATGGACTATTCTGCAAAAACCGACGGCTACAATGACGGGTATTCTCTGGGCGCTACCATCAAGCTAAAGGGCAAAGAGGACGGATTCGAAGTTCTTGATCTGACAAAAGTTAAATAGCAGCATGTAAAAGATAGTTTAAAAAGAAAGAGAGGTACAGGCATGAATTGTATTTATTGTGGCAAACCGCTCAGCGGGGACTCCAGATTCTGTTCCGCGTGCGGAAATCCCGTTCCGGTTCAGAACAACACGCAAAACTACCAGCAGGTACAGCAGCAATATTCACAGCAGGTACCTCAGAAACCTGCAAAGCGCAGGAAAGGCCCGCTTCTGGGACTGCTTATCGCATTTGTGATAATTGTCCCGCTGTTTATTCTGGGTTGGTATGTAGTTGAAAAAATCCGCGGGGCAGTCAGTGATTTTATGGACGATCTGACCTTCGGCGAAGTTGAATATGAAGGAGAAAGGATTACTGCACAGAAGGGGGAGGAAATTGTATTTGAAGGTGAAGACTCAGAACCTGTCGTGACGTTTTTCGTTGCGGGAAAGGAGGCTTAAATGGGTAATTTTTGTACTAAGTGCGGATCACCTCTTGGCGAAAACATGAAATTCTGTACTAAGTGCGGAGCTCCTAATCCCGCTGTTCAGAATACAGCGCCGCAGCCTCAGCCCGTACAGCCGCAGGTTCAAATGACAGTACAGCCGCTGCCTCCGGCACAGGTACCTCCTCAGCCCCAGCCTCAGTATGTTTATAATCAGCAGCCCCGGCAGGCACCGCCCCAGCAGACTGTTTATTATCAGCCGGCTCCTCAGGAGAAGCCCCAGAGCTCCGGCGTCGGAAGAAGAGTTGCATGCATCATTCTGGGAGTGATACTTACGGCAGAGGTTTGCTTTGCGCTGTTTGTATATCCCAAGTTTATCGATCTTGGCAGATTTAAAAAATCCGAAGTTGCCATGACCAATATACCCAATGCTCCGAAGGAGAGATATCTTTTCTTCCTGGAGAACAGCTTCCCCATGATCGAAGAGAAGTTCAGCGATCTTGGAACAAAGCAGTTTGACCTTTTCTTCAGCATGGGCGTTGACGAGAGCGGAAAATCCCATCAGACAGATACCCAGACCACCGTCTCTCTTCGCAATATGGAGGGCGAAGAGGAAAATGTTGGTATCTCCCAGTTTACCACGTTCAACAAAGATACCGGAGATGCCTCCATGGGTCTTAACTATGAGTACGGAGATGCTGTCTGTAATACCGGTGTATATTTTACCGGTAATGAGATGAACTGCCTGAAGAAGAACGGAGTTGTTGTTCAGTACAATATTCCCGATGAGCAGAAAGCGGGAATCAGAAATATGTGCGCGGCCGACAAATTCGCCATGATCAAGATGGGCAAGTATTCCGAGGAAGTAATAAGCTGGGAAGAACAGATGGATCAGCTGAAGAACGGAGTATTTGCAGAATATACGGACGATGATTTTGAGATTACAAGTGACAGCATAGACATTCTTGAAGGCAACTGCAAATGCGAGGTTGTTACAACCACTAAGCATGGTGCAGAGGGTGTCATTCTGTTCAACGAGATATTCAGCCGCATCAACATGGTTGCGGACTACCCTGATTTCACGGATCCTCTTAAAAACGCCATGAATGAGGAAATGATGACAGAGGATGAAAAGGCCGGTGCCGAAGTTACTGTTGATGCAATCTCCTACAGAAATGTACCCGTCGGGCTGCGCATTACCGCCAATATCAGAGGCGAAAGCATAAAGGCTGTTGTATTTGCGTTCTATGACGGAAACGAGGAGCATACTCAGTTCACTATAAATGTTCCTACACATTATCTGGAGGATGTTGATTATGTGGCAGACGAGACCAGTGAGTACACTGAGGTTTCTTACGTGGACAAGGTTTTCTCAAAGGGTGGCGGGAATTATAAGTATGAGACAGATATAAAATCCGGCACTTTCAAGATGAATACGGAACTTTCCGGAACCATCAGTGACAGTTCCAGAAAGATGAGTGGTGATTTCGAAGTTCAGACAACCGGTAACAATGAATCAGACTGGCTTGTTACCGGAAAGATATCAATTTCCGAGAGCACTTCATCTTCATCAAAGACATCTTCGAATGTGATCGACTTTAAAATTGTTCCCATCATTCCTTCTGAACTGGCGGATGAAGAGACAGAAAATCAGGAAATGAACGGAACCATCAGAAATGAAACCACATCCAGGTTCGTAACTCCTTCCATCGATCCTCCGATATTTATAGAGGGTTCCGGTGTAAATGTAGGAAGCGACAAGGATATGCTGACAGAAAATCTCCGCAAGGCAGACGACAGTATGTTTGAAAGCAAAAACTGCTTTATCAGAACTCTTGCAGTATACATATCACTAATGTAGGTGACAGCATGCTCAGTCTTAACAACATCACAAAAAAATATGGGAAACAGACTGTCCTGGATTCGCTGTCCATAAGCTTTGAACCCGGAGAGTTTGTTATGATACTGGGACCAAACGGCAGCGGAAAGAGCACATTGTTGTCAATCATCGCCTCCGCAATAAAACCCGATGGGGGACAGGTATCCATTGACGGGAAAGAAGGCGGAGCGGCCAAAGGGCAGGTCTCCTATGTTCCTCAGGACATTGTGCTGTTTGAAGAGCTGAATGCGGTGGAGAACCTGTATTGCTGGTCTGATAAGGCAATGGGAGAAACCGGAGCCACGATAGAGAGCCTCTCGCAGGAGCTTGGGATGAAGGACTTTATGAAGAAAAGAGTCTCCAGGCTTTCCGGAGGACAGAGAAGGCGCGTCAGCATCGCAGCGGGACTGATAAATGACCGCCGGTATGTAGTGATGGATGAACCCTTTGCCGGCATTGACAGGCAGGGCGCAGACCTTCTGCTGGGACTTCTTAACAGATTAAAAAGTGAGGGTAAGTGTGTCATTATCTGTGAACACAACGAATCCTTCCTTAAAGACCGGGTTACACGAATTGTGCGAATAGAAAACGGGCAGATCGTATCGGATGATAACTAAGTTTTTTTTACTTACGGCTTACGATATCAAAAGAATATTCGGACGTGGCAAAATAGCGGTGCTGGCTCTAGCTTCACCGCTTATTGTCATTCTGCTTGTTGCGGTGGTGGTGTTCCCGCTGGTTGTATCTGCCGGAGACATCTCTGTTCCATACGCGGTATACGAGGAAGATGAATCTGAAGAGGTAAGGCAGTTTATAGATTTTATCGTTAAGGGTGATGCTCTCAGAAAGGCTTCGACCCCGTATCCGGTAAAAGACTTTGAAACCGGAATGAATCTTCTTGAAAATGATAAGGTCAGCGTTTTCGTATATGTTCCCGGCGATTTTTACCAGAGAATGGTTGGCGGGGAGGACGCAGTTCTGGAAATGTACTATTATCCCAGACACACCTTCGAAGCAGAGATGATCAAAATCGTGCTGAACAGCTCCCTTTCGGTTGTCGGAAAGAGCAGGAATATCCTGTCAGTGGCGTGGGACATTGTGTTTGAGGGCGGAAAGAGTGCCGAAGAAAGCGATCAGTTTGTAAATGACTGCATCGTGTATGATGTGGAAAAATACATGCAGCGAAAGAAAATTCTGGGGAGTGAAGGAACCTTTTCCGAGCTTATGGATTTTATGCCCCTGGAGTTTTACCTGTCCGCATTGTTTTCACTCTGTGCCCTTTTTGCCATATTCCCGGGACTTTATCTGACATCCCTTGATGAAGACAAAGTATACAGACGCATTGCGTGCAGCACAGGAAGGCGTGTACGGGCATACTTTATCAGACTGCTCTCTTCAGCGGTATTTGTTATCGCTTCAATAGTACTTATGATTCCGATGGCACTGCTGATACAGAGATTCGGCCTGTACTGGGCTAAGTCTGCATCCGAGATCGGGATTATTGCACTGATTTTTTCTCTGCCCATAATAGGAATCTGTTTTTCTTCCATAGGAGTAACCATCGGTTCCTTCTTTAAAGACACCGTTTCTGCAATATGGACGGGGCTTTATGTCTGCGCCGGAATGACCGCGCTGTCAGGCATATTTATCAGCGAATATGCGCTTCCAAAACCACTGGCATTTATAGGTGGCATTCTTCCTTTAAAGTCTGTCATCAACATAATCGGATGCAGCATGTTTGCCTTTGACCCGCTGACATTTCTTTATTCGATTATAAAAATCATGGCATTTGCGGTTTGCCTGATCCTTATCAGATTGCTCGTCTTTCTGCTTGCGGGCTGGTCGGAGAGGAGGCACACATGAACTATCCCTCTCTTATCCTGATGCGAGCAAAGGCGCTTTTCCGTGAAGCCGGTTCGACGATCATTCTTGTAATGATGCTGGTGGTTTCCCTTGTGATAGTAATTAACGAAAGGGACGCCGAAAAGAGCAATTTCAGACTGGCAGTGGTAAACACGGACAGCGGTGAACTTGGGAAAAAGCTTATAGACGAGGTCAGGCGGGAAGCCGGTCTTGATGTGGTGCTTACCGACGAAGAAACCGCCGACAGATGGCTGTCAACCGGCAGAGCAAAATGCAAGTTTTATATTAGAGAGAATTTCTCTGAGACCCTGCAGAACGGCAGATTTGAGAATATTGTGGAGCTGACGGTTGTTCCGGACAACCCCTACACTGCCAACATCAGTGAGCCAGTAATAAATGGGGTTTTAAAGCTCTGGATGGAAGAAAAGACCATAGATGATGTGCGCAGCCTTGTGGGTATGACGGACGAGACAGAAGAAGAATTCAGGAGAAAGACCGCAGAGCTCTGGATTAACGGATCATCGATAGTTGTGAGAGATCACATACAGACAAAGGCCGAAGAAACGGAGGAAAGTACAGCCGCTGCATCAGGGCGCGGAGCAAAGCTCTTTGCTGCGCTGACACTGTTTTATTATGTGATCGGCGGAATGTGGATGGTCTCCTACGGAAGAAATCATCTGGCGGAAAGGATCCTTCAAAAGGGAGGTAAACTCTATGCCGTATATCTTTGTCAGGCAATACCTTCCCTTGTGGTGACGCTTATAGGCTTTACAGTCGTCTCCGCTGTAGAAACGGGAGGGCTTACTGCAGTTCCCGCTTACTTCATATACAGCATAGGCTGCATGGGAATGACACTTATTATCTGTTCATTTTCCGGCGGTATGATATCTCTAATCTACCTTGCACCGGTCACAAGTCTGATTGCGGCTCTGTTTTCCGGCCTTATCACTGAACTTCCTGCATGGGCGGCCCATCTTGAAAATGTGATGAGGATCCTGCCCGGCAGATGGCTTGTACTGTCATTTAACGGAGAGGGATCACCTGTTTTGGCCTGTCTTGTCAGCCTGATGTGGGTAGTATGCGGAATAGGGGTATCCTATATAAGAATCGCCCTGAAAAAGAAAAAAAACATGGATGAGAATTAGATTATGAAAAAGGTAATTAAATTCGGCCTTTCAAGAAAAATAGTCGCAAATATGACAACCGAAGGGTGGAGCGCTCCCCACGCATGCATAATATACGAATATGATGTGACAAAGCTCCTTGAAGTGATAAAGGATATCAACCGGGAACGCTCAATAAAAAACAGGATAACACTCAATACGGTGATGCTGAAGATAATTGCTGAAGGAATGAGGATATGCCCGGAAATGAACGGACATATCAAGTACAACCGCATTCTTGCAGGGGGAAAGGTTACTCTGTACGACAACGTGGATATAACCATACCATTTTTCCTCAGCAGGTCGGAGACACTTGCCGTCACGATAAAGAATGTTGAAAGCAAATCCCTTTCGCAACTGCAGGATGAGATAAACGATATTTTCAGAAGACTTAAGAATACCAATGTAAATCAGGCCATGTACGAAGTGGCCCTCAGCGATACGCTCAGAGAACTCAGGCATTTTCACATTATCAAAGCTCTCGGCAGATTCATAGGGTTTGCACTGGAAGGAGGATACGCAAGGCTCCTCCGCGGAAAAGAAAAAAGAGAATATAACAAAATCCCTGCCTCAGACCGCCTTACGGTGGACGATCTGAAGCAGGGAACCATAACGGTATCGAATCTCGGTACCTTAAAGGGAACAACAGGAATATGTACAATACTTGAACTTATTCCGCCGCAGATTTCAGCTTACGCCATAAGCTCTGTGGAAGATAAGCCGGTGGTGGACAGGGACGGTAATATCAAGGCTGCAAAGGTCCTGACCGTAACGGGAGTCATAGACCACAGGGCACTTGATGCAGGAGCCGGTCTGCCGCTTGTAAGATATGCAAGAAGACTATTTAACCACCCTGAAGTGCTGAAAGAATATCTGTGAGGCCTTATTTAGTTCCGAGCATTTTGACCGACTGAAAGAGTATGCTCCCGCGACAGTGCTCATTTTGCGTTACTGTCTTATGAACACTGCCTTATGAACACTGCCGTAATGACAGGAGGTTTTTTGCATTTTCACCGAGTATCATATTTTTTTCTTTATCGGAAAGAGGGAGATTTTTAATAAAATCCATGCTCTTTTTCTGATCGCTCCAGGGGCTGTCGGTTCCGAACAGTATTCTGTCCAATCCGAAGATTTGAACCATTTCCATAAACCCTTCCGGGGATAAAAGACTTTTATCTTTGTCATCCCAATAACCATCGGTTAGAGGCTCTATCTCTCCGGTTGAGAAGGCACTGTCGAGCCATATATCGTAACCGGAAAGGAGAGTCTTTACATCTTCCCAGTTTTTCCAGCCGCCCATATGAGCCAGAACAAATTTAAAACTCCCGATTTCATCGAGAACCTTTTTGCATTTATCAGGGGAGGATTCGAGCCGTCCGGGGAAGCCTATATCCAGCCCCGCGTGGGTTACCACGATCAAATCCTGCTCCGCGGCGAGGCTGATAATGCGAAGAAACCTTATATCATCGATATCGGTATTCTGGTACACCGGATGGATCTTTATACCTTTGAAACCGTGCTCCTTAATGCGGAGGATTTCTTTTTTTGGTTCAGCGTAATCCGGGTGGATCGAGGCGAAGGAAAGGAGCGCTCCCGGTTCCTTCATGTTCTGGGATTCATTGAGGAGCGCTGCGGTATCGTTTATCCTTTCGACCTGACCGGGACTTGTTGCAACCGGCAGTATGACCGACAGGTCTACGCCGGATGCGGCCGATGTGCTTGCAAGGGAGGAGGCTGTTCCGTCCCTGTGCGGGATTATATGGGCTTCATGGCTTAATTTGTCTATTGCCTTGGAAGCAATCTTATCCGGAAATGTATGTGTGTGAAAATCTATAATCATAACTAACTCAAATTACTCGCGTCGCTACTGTTCGTCAGAGAGGGCTACGTATTGGGGAACGCTTACCTTGGCATTATAGCATGCGAAGGCATCCTCAACCAGCTTTTTGTCCGGCTTTTTTGTAAAGAGCGATACGATGGGAACAAGTATCAGTCCGGCTATCATGCAGAATGCACCCGCGTTGATGGGAGACTGCAGAAGCGCCGGGAAGTAAGGCCTGAAGAACATATTAAGGAGCATTACAACAGAGCCGAAGGCAAAGCTTACAAACGCAGTGATCTTTGTGGTTCCCTTCCAGTAAAGACCGTAGAGGAATGGCGCAAGGAAGGCTCCTGCAAGAGCACCCCATGAAACGCCCATGAGCTGGGCGATAAAGGTAACATTTGCCTTGTACTGGATTATCGCTATAACAACGGAGATAACGATGAAGACAACTATCAGGGCACGCATGATAAGGAGCTGTTTCTTCTCGCTCATCTTCTTTACGATATGACCCTTTAAAAGGTCAAGGGTAAGAGTGGAGGAACTGGTAAGAACCAGAGATGAGAGAGTTGACATCGATGCTGAAAGGACGAGAACCACCACAACGGCAATGAGCAGATCCGGGAGTCCGGAGAGCATTGTCGGAATGACTGAGTCATAACCGTTTGCAGCGATATCGATCTTGTCGGAAAAAAGCCTTCCGAATCCGCCGAGAAAGTAGCATCCGCCTGCAACTATAAAAGCAAATACAGTGGATACTACAGTCCCCGTCGAAATGGATTTCTCACTTTTGATGGCATAGAATTTCTGTACCATCTGAGGAAGCCCCCAGGTGCCGAGGGATGTGAGGATAACAACTCCGATAAGATTAATCGGATCAGGTCCGAAGAATGAAGCGAACACTCCGGGAGTGGAAGCCACGCTTTCATCGCTCACTCTTGCGAGGCTGTCAAGCGCTGCCATAAATCCGCCCTGACTCTTTAATATGGCAAGGATAACGGCGGTGATGCCGATAAGCATTATTATTCCCTGTATAAAGTCGTTGATGGCTGTTGCCATGTATCCGCCGGCAATTACATAAACACCGGTAAGGACAGCCATTACTATAACGCATACAGTGTAGTCGAGGTTAAAGGCCATGCCGAAAAGTCTTGAAAGACCGTTATAAAGGGAGGCTGTGTATGGAATAAGGAAAATGAATGTGATTATGGAAGCGACGATCTTTAACGCGGGGCTTCCGAATCTGGCTTCAAAAAACTGGGGCATGGTTGCCGAGCCCAGATGCTGGGTCATGATCCTTGTGCGGCGGCCGAGTATCCTCCAGGCGAGGAAGGAGCCGATAAGGGCGTTTCCAATCCCGACCCAGGTTGTGGCGATTCCGTATTTCCAGCCGAACTGTCCCGCATATCCGACAAAAACAACCGCCGAAAAATAAGAAGTTCCGAATGCAAAGGCTGAAACCCAGGGACCGACAGAGCGTCCGCCGAGCACAAAGCCGTTTACATCGGTGGCGTTTTTGCGGCAGATAAAGCCTATTACCAGCATTACCGCAAAGAAAAGAACAAGCATTAAGATTTTGATGACCATTTCAGGTTCCTCCGGATGTAAGTTTTGGGTTCAGAAGAATAAAGAAAACTACTCTTTAATACTTCAACGCTTTAAAGCATAACACTTTAAATCGAAAAAGTCAATTATAACAGATAAACTCTTCTTTCAGCTTTTTCCCTGTTTTTTCCGCGGAACAACAGCCTGTAAACCGTCGTAAAAAAATAAAAATTTTTACCGGATAAAAAAAGGAATTCTGCCCCGCACAGCGAATAATATAAATGTGACTGCTTTGAGCGGGAGCGCAAAACAGACAGCTTCGCTGCGGCAGTTATCCGGAGGGATTCTATGACGATTCGGGAAAGTCTTGAACAGAGAGAAAAGGAATATTTAAGCAGGTACGCGGCGCTGAGCTGTGAGTCACGGGGGCGGGACAGGGATGAGCCCCAGTGTGATATACGCCCGGTTTATCAAAGGGACCGTGACAGGATAATCCACTGCAAGGCGTTCAGGCGTTTAAAGGATAAGACCCAGGTGTTTCTTGCGCCGGAGGGAGATCATTACAGAACCCGGCTTACCCATACACTCGAGGTATCCCAGAACGCGAGAACCATCGCAAAGGCATTAAGGCTCAATGAGGATCTGACGGAGGCTATCGCACTCGGACACGATCTCGGGCACACTCCCTTCGGACATGCGGGGGAGAGAGCGCTTAACAGGGTTTGTACCCTCGGCTTTGAGCATAATGTCCAAAGCGTAAGGACAGTGGAGATACTCGAAAAGGACGGCGCCGGATTAAATCTTACATGGGAGACCAGGGACGGGATACTTAATCACCAGACATCCGGTTCTCCCTCGACCCTTGAAGGAAAGGTTGTAAGGCTGTCCGACAAAATAGCATATATTCATCACGATATGGATGATGCCGTCCGCGCGGGAATACTTACCGAGATGGATGTCCCTGCGGAAATACGGGCGGTTCTCGGCTCTACTCCGGGTGCCAGACTCGATACGCTTATCCATGACATAGTAACCAACAGCGCGGATAAAAACGATATTGTGATGTCCGATGAGGTCTGGAAGGCCATGAGGGCAATCAGACAGTTTATGTTTGAAAGCGTGTATACCAACCCGGCGGCAAAGTCGGAGGAGGGAAAAGCGGAGGAGCTTGTGGAGAGACTTTACGAGTATTTCTACAGAAACCCGGACAAACTTCCAAAGCAGTACAAGGAGCTTATGAACAAGGGCGAGGAACGCGCACGGGTAACCTGCGATTATGTGGCTTCCATGAGCGACCGCTACGCCATAGATGTCTTTGACGAGCTTTTTGTTCCAAAGAGCTGGGAGTATTGAGACTGATCGTTTTTTCTTATGTTTATTTGGAGAAGATAAATGTATTATAGCGAAGATCTGATAGCAGAGGTTCGCTCGAGAAGCGATATCGTGGATGTGATCGGTTCCTACATAAGTCTTACCAAGAAGGGGGCCAATTATGTAGGAGTGTGTCCTTTCCATAACGATCATAAGCCGTCCTTTTCCGTGAGCAGGGCAAAGCAGATATACAAATGCTTCGCCTGCGGTGAGGCGGGTAATGTGATCACCTTTGTTATGAATTACGATAATGTAACATTCCCCGAGGCGGTGAGGACCCTTGCGGACCGGGCGGGAATAAAGCTTCCGGAGATCGAGGTTTCCGATGAGGAAAAAAAGCGTGCCGGAAAGAAGCTTAGGCTCCTTGAGGTCAACAAGGAGGCGGCGACATATTTTTACAGATGCTTAAGGTCTTCCCGCGGTGAGAAGGGAATGGAGTACTTCAGAAAGCGTGAGCTGACCGACGAGACGATGCAGAAATTCGGTCTGGGCTACGCGGGGGTAAACGGACGGGAAGTGACGGAGTATCTTAGAAGCAAGGGCTTTTCGGATGATGAGATAAAGGAATCCGGTCTGGCTTCCTCCTCCGAAAAATACGGGCTTTCGAGCCAGTTCTGGAACAGGGTTATGTTCCCGATAATGGATGCGAATCACCGCGTTATAGGTTTTGGCGGAAGAGTTATGGGAACCGGAGAGCCGAAGTATCTTAACTCCCCGGAGACATTGATCTTTGATAAAAGGAAAAATCTCTACGGCTTTGTATTTGCGAGAAATTCCAGAGCCGGTAATTTTATCCTCTGTGAGGGATATATGGATGTCATCGCCATGCACCAGGCAGGTTTTTCACAGGCGGTGGCTTCCCTTGGTACGGCTTTTACGGAGGATCAGGCAAGACTGCTTGCAAGGTACACCGAGAAGGTTTATCTTGCCTACGACAGCGACGGCCCCGGGGTAAAGGCTGCTCTGCGGGCAATCGAGATACTGAAAAATGTCGGGTTGTCCGGCAGGGTTATCGATATGCGGCCCGCCAAGGATCCGGATGAATTTATAAAGACATACGGAACCGGGGAATTCCAGAAGCGCATAGAGAATGCCGAAAACAGCTTCTACTTCCTTATAAGGACCATTTACGACGCTACGGATAAGAGCGATCCGGAGCAGATGACACGGTTTTATAAAAGTATCGCGGAAAAGCTCTGCGTATCCTTCCCGGAGCCTTTGGAGAGAGAAAATTATCTTCAGGGAATCTGCGCGAAATACGGGATAGATGCTGCGAATATGAGAGCAATGGTTGCCGGTTTTGCGGCAAACGGTGTGGGAATAGAAAACTACACAAAGCCGAAGCCGACCGTGCAAAAAAGCGCGGAGGAAGAGCCGGAGAAGGCTGCCCAGGCGATGCTGCTTACCTGGCTTACGGATGAGCCGGAGCTTTTACCTTTGATAAAAAAATATATTTCCGTGACCGATTTTACGGATGAGGTATACAGAAAGGTTGCGGAGAGGGTATTCGAGGACCTTGAGGAAAATAATTTTTCCGCGGCGGCCATTGTTGATCTTTTTGAAGAGGATGAGCAAAAAGAGGTTGCAGGACTCTTTCAGGCGAGACTTCCGGAGACGGAGAACGGAGAGGAGCGGATGAAGGCTCTTTCCGATATTATCATAAAGGTGCGGGAGAACAGCTATAACTATTTTACAGAGCACTACGGAAATGACATAACTAAGCTTCAGGAGTCGATAAGGCTGAAAAAAGAGCTTGAGGCTTTAAAGAAGAAAGGAATATGAAAAAATGGACGAGAACATGACGGCTAAATTTGATGAAAAGCTCAAGGAGCTTCAGGCACTTGCCAACAAGAAAAAGAATGTGCTTGAAGAAAAGGAGATCGAGGAGGCTTTCTCCGAATTTGATCTCGATGAGGAGAGCAGGGACCGTATTGAGGAATATTTCGATACAGTGGGAATAGAGGTGCTTTCAACCACCGAGGAGCCCACAGATGACGATCTCGGGTTTGATCTCGATCTGGGGCCGGATCCGGATGGAGATATCGGAGATGACCCGGATGACGATCTTATCATGGCCGAGGCCGAAGAGGTCGATATGGAAAAGATCGATCTTTCCGTTCCCGAGGGAATCAGCACCGAGGACCCGGTTAAGAT
Organism: Lachnospiraceae bacterium; assembly: GCA_017479285.1. Taxonomy (GTDB): domain Bacteria; phylum Bacillota; class Clostridia; order Lachnospirales; family Lachnospiraceae; genus AC2028. The sequence continues at coordinate 37,645 of JAFVCL010000020.1, read as the reverse complement.
GTATCTCAAGGAGATCGGTAAGGTACCGCTTCTTTCCGCCGATGAGGAGATCGAGCTTGCAAAGAAGATGGAGGCAGGCGACGCCGCTATTGCAAATATAGACGAAGCAAAGGCGGAATACGAGAAAACAGAAGACAAAAAGTCCAAAAAGGCAAAAAAGCTTGAAAAGGATATTGCGGCAATGCAGAAGGACATTGATGCCGGAGAGGCTGCAAAGAAGCGCCTTGCCGAGGCAAACCTCCGTCTTGTCGTAAGTATCGCAAAGAGATATGTGGGACGCGGAATGCTCTTCCTTGACCTTATACAGGAGGGTAATCTCGGACTTATAAAGGCTGTTGAAAAGTTCGACTATACCAAAGGGTATAAATTCTCCACCTATGCAACCTGGTGGATCAGACAGGCCATTACCAGAGCCATCGCCGACCAGGCAAGAACCATCCGTATCCCTGTGCACATGGTAGAGACCATAAACAAGCTCATCCGTGTAAGCCGCCAGCTTCTTCAGGAAAAAGGCCGTGAGCCCATGCCGGAGGAGATTGCCGAGGAGATGAATATCCCGGTTGAGAGAGTTAGGGAAATCCTTAAGATCTCCCAGGAGCCTGTTTCACTGGAGACTCCCATCGGCGAGGAGGAGGACAGCCATCTCGGCGACTTTATACAGGATGACAATGTACCGGCTCCCGCAGATGCCGCCACAGCTACTCTTTTAAGGGAGCAGCTCAACAAGGTGCTTGATACTCTTGCGGAGAGAGAGCAGAAGGTTCTCCGTCTCCGTTTCGGGCTTGACGACGGAAAGGCAAGAACCCTTGAGGAGGTTGGAAAGGAATTCAATGTAACCCGTGAGCGTATCCGTCAGATAGAGGCAAAGGCGCTCCGCAAGCTTCGCCATCCCAGCCGCAGCAAGCAGCTTAAGGATTATTTGGAGTAGATACAGAGGTTTACTATGGCAAAAACATATACGCCTAAGCTGTCTCCTCGCCTTGAGGGTATCGTTTCCCTCGTTCCGCCCTGCGGCAGCGTTGCGGATATAGGGTGCGATCACGGATATGTTTCCATTGCTCTTTTGCAGCGGGGGATATCAAAGAGAGCTGTCGCCTGTGATATCAAGGAAGGACCCCTTGAGCATGCGAGAAAGAATATCGGGAAGGCCGGGCTGTCGGATACTATAGATGTAAGATGCGCGCCGGGGCTTTCTTCCGTGAGCGGCGCGGAGGCGGAGGTTATAGTGATAGCCGGTATGGGTCAAAGGACCATCGCGGGCATTCTTGATGACAATCCGGAGATCGCCGGGAATGCGGAATACCTTGTTTTGCAGCCCCAGAGCGAGATACCCGAGATGCGTGAGTATCTCGAGGAAAACGGATACACTGTCCTTAAAAACAGGCTTATGAGGGAGGGGGAGAAGTACTATTTTGCCATCCTTGCCTCGGCAAAGCACAGTACGGCTCCCGGGGAAGAAAACTTCGTTGTAAAAAAGCTCCGTGAGAAAAAGGATGTCCCCGAGCTTGAAAGGTATTCAAAAACTCTTGATACACTCTTCGGGCTTGATCTTATCTACACCGACAAGGAGATGGCATACTATCTGTCCCATGTGATCGGTGAATGGGAGGGAGCGCTGAAAAAGCTTTCGGAGGCAAAAAAGCCGGATTTTGAAAAGATAAAGATGCTGGAGCTGAAAAAGGAAAGCGCCCAGACAGCACTGGAGATGAATACGCTGTTCTGCGGTATCGATGAGAAGCTCCGGAGTATGTTTGACAGAGAATTTATAAAAAGATCTGAGGAAGAATAAAATAGAAAAACGGAGGTAGCACATGTATAAGCTTAAGGTATTGGGAAACGAAATAGAGGTAGAGAGGGGAGCTACCTGGGAGGATGTCGCTGCCATTGTGCAGGATAAATTCGATTCCCCCATTGCGGCAGTGTCCGTAAACGGAAAGATCAGAGAACTCTTCAAGCGTGTCAATAAGAGCGCGGAGGTGGATTTCTTTACGCTGAAGGACGATGTGGGAAAGCTTACCTACAGCCGCACCGCAACAATGCTTACGATAAAGTCCATATTCGATGTTTTCGGAGAGAAGGCCGCAAATACATCAAGAGTGGATTTTACCATCGCTAACGGCTTGTTTATAAGAGGGGGAGAGGGAATCCCGCTTACCGATGAGTCGGCGGAAAAGATAAAAAAACGCATGGAGGAGCTTGTTAATCTCGGAACTCCCATCAACAAGGCCATCTACCCCCTGGACGAGGCAATGGACCTTTTTGAGCGTCACGGAATGAACGATAAGAACGAGCTTTTCAAGTTCAGGCGCACATCGCAGGTCAATGTCTATGAGATGGACGGCTTTTACGATTACTATTACGGATATATGCTCCCGAACGCATCCTATGTAAAATATTTTGATTTCTTCCAGTACGGCGAGGGCTTTATGCTCGTGCTTCCCACAAAGGCAGAGCCCAACAGCTTAAAGCCTTTTGAGGAGAGAAGAAAGCTTTACGAGACCTTTATCGGTACGGAGAAATGGTACAACCAGATCGGAATCAACAATGTCGGCGATCTGAACAGCTGGATATGCAAGAACCAGATGAACGATCTTATCCTTGTTCAGGAGGCGGAGCAGGAGCGCCGTATCGCGGAGATCGCCCGGGATATAGTAAACCGTGGCGGAGTAAAATTCGTTATGATCGCCGGACCCTCATCCTCCGGAAAGACCAGCTTCTCCCACAGACTCTCCATCCAGCTGAGAACCCTGGGACTTAATCCTCATCCTATCGCGGTCGATGACTATTTCGTAAACCGTGAGGAGACTCCTTTGGACGAGAACGGCAATTACAATTTCGAGTGTATTGAAGCTATCGATACTAAGAGCTTTAACGAGGATATGACAAAGCTTCTTGCCGGAGAGAGGGTCGAACTTCCCGATTTTAATTTCAAGATCGGACGCCGGGAGTACAACGGCAGATTTCTGCAGTTGGGTCCCGAGGATGTGCTTGTTATAGAGGGAATCCACGGACTTAATCCCAAGATGAGTTACTCCCTTCCCGATGAGAGCAAGTACAAGATATACATAAGCGCCTTGACTACGATAAATATTGATGCCCACAACAGGATTCCCACCACCGACGCAAGACTCTTAAGGAGGATGGTGCGGGACGCAAGAACCCGCGGCTCGGACGCTGCAAGAACCATATGTATGTGGCCTTCGGTAAGAAGGGGCGAGGAGGAAAATATATTCCCATTCCAGGAGCAGGCTGATGCGATGTTCAACTCGGTACTTATATACGAGCTTGCATGTCTGAAGCCTTTTGCAGAGCCGCTTCTTTTCCAGATAGAAAAGGATTCTCCGGCATATTATGAGGCAAAAAGACTTCTTAAGTTCCTGGACTATTTCTTGAGCGTGCCGAGTGAGTTTCTCCCGAATAATTCAATCTGCAGGGAATTTGTGGGTGGAAGCTGCTTCAGGGTATAGAAAGATTTTGCTTTGGCTCATAAGCGATTGTTCTTCTTGACAAGGAATAAACGGGATAATTATAATATGTGAATGTACGCAGAACAGGTGGTCGCGGCCCTGCAGGTGCGAAAGCCCCTTCAGGGGTGAGGAAAGTCCGGGCTTCATAGGGCAGGATGCCGGATAACATCCGGTGGAGGTGACTCCCAGACCAGTGCAACAGAGAATAACCGCCTATAGCTTATTGAGTTAGTCTCAAGCCGGCTATAGGTAAGGGTGAAAAGGTGGTGTAAGAGACCACCGGGCGTATGGTAACATACGCGCCGTGTAAACTCCATCCGAAGCAAGACCAAGCAGAAGGGCTACGGGCTGCCCGTCCATCCTTCAGGTAGGTCGCTTGATGCGGTCGGTAACGACCGTACTAGATAGATGATCACCCGGGGAGCTTTGCTCCCAGACATAACCCGGCTTACAGTTCTGCCGAGCGCCCCACGGGAAACCGTGGGGTTGTTTTTCATTATGGCATAGTCGCAGGCGACTCTTTATTCTTTATACTTATTTAATATACTTTTTGATAAAAAGGTGTTAAAATTATCATCAAATGTAAATAGTTTGTTGCCGCTAACTGTTAAAGTGATACAGTTTTGTTTATTGAAAAGCGGCGAAAGGAAATGAGGCGAATACAATGACAAAGATCGATGTTGTTTCAGGCTTTCTCGGAGCGGGAAAGACCACACTTATCAAAAAGCTTCTCGGAGAAGCGTTAAACGGAAGCAAGACCGTACTTATCGAGAATGAGTTCGGAGAGATCGGAATCGACGGAGGCTTTCTTCAGGAGTCCGGTATCGAGATAAAGGAGATGAATTCCGGATGTATCTGCTGCTCTCTTGTGGGAGATTTCGGAACTTCCCTTAAGGAGGTTATAAGCACCTACGCCCCTGAGAGGATTCTTATAGAGCCCTCCGGCGTCGGCAAGCTTTCCGATGTGCTCAAGGCAGTTGAAAATACCGCAGGAGCCCTTGATGTGCAGATAAACAGCGCGGTTGCCGTAGTAGATGCAACAAAGGCAAAAATGTATATCAAGAACTTCGGAGAGTTCTTTATCAATCAGATCGCATACGCCGGAACAATTATCCTCAGCAGAACCGACAAGGCAACTCCAGAGAAGATTCAGGAGGCTGTCAGCCTTATCCGTGAGCACAATACCCAGGCTACGATAATAACGACTCCTCTTTCGGAGCTTGACGGAAAGGATATCCTTGCGACCATCGAGGGAGCCGACAAGATAGATGATCTCCTTGCGGAGATGATGGAGAAGGCTAAGGCGGAGCCGGAGCACGAGCATCATCACCACCATGATCATGACGATGAGGATGAGGACGAGCATGAGCACCATCATCACCACCACGATCATGATGATGAGGACGACCACGAGCATGAGCATCACCATCATCACGACGATGACGATGACGAGGATGAGGACGAGCATGAGCATCACCATCATCACGACGATGAGGACGAGCATGAGCATCATCACCACCATGATCATGATCATGACCACGGCCACGAGCACGGACACCACCATCATCATCACGCGGATGAAGTCTTCGACAGCTTTGGATTTGAGACACCAAAGAAATATACCAGGGACAAGATCACGGAGATCCTTAACGCACTTGATTCCGGTGAGTACGGTCAGATCCTTCGCGCAAAGGGAATGGTGCCTGCCGAGGACGGAACCTGGATCTATTACGATTATGTTCCCGAAGAGACCGATGTTCGTGAAGGCAAGCCCCAGGTTACCGGCAAGATATGTGTTATCGGTGCAGAGCTTAAGGAAGACAAGCTGAAGGAGCTTTTTGAGGCTTAAAATATCTTATAAGGACTAAGAAAATGAAAAATCAGTCAGTATATATGATAAACGGTTTTCTTGAGGCGGGTAAATCGGAGTTCATCTCCTTTACCATCGCCCAGCCGTATTTCAAGATAAAGGGAAAGACGCTCCTGCTTGTATGCGAGGAGGGAGAGGTCGAATACGATCCGGAGCTTCTAAGGCAGACGAATACCGAACTTGTTGTTATAGACAATGAGGAGGATTTTTCGACCTCCACCTTAAGCGGGATAGAGCGCCGGGTTAAGCCGGACCGGATAATCATTGAGTGGAACGGTATCTGGAATTATAAGAACTGCAAGCTTCCCTGGAACTGGAAGATAGAGCAGCAGATCACCGTAATCGACGGCGCGACCTTCCCGATGTACTATACAAATATGAAATCCCTTCTTGCGGAGATGATAAGAAAGTCGGAGCTCATTATTTTCAACCGCTGCGACACGGTAAGGGAGGAACTGCCGTCCTACCGCCGCAATGTGAAGGCGGTAAACCAGACCGCGGATGTTGTATTTGAGGACGCAAACGGAGAGATAGACGAGATCTTCGAGGAGGATCTTCCCTACGATCTTTCGAAGGATGAGATCGTACTCGATGAGAATTCATACGGTATCTGGTATCTGGATTGCATGGATCACCCGGAGAGATACTTCGGAAAGAGACTTGTGATGCAGACCATGATCATGAAGCCTGCGAATTTCCCCAAGGGGTATTTTGTTCCCGGAAGAATGGCAATGACCTGCTGTGCGGAGGATATGGCATTCCTTGGATATGCCTGTAAGTATGAAAAGGCGGAGGAGTTAAAGGAAAAGGACTGGGTGGTGGTTACTGCCACTCTTACCAAGGAGTATTTCGAGGACTACAAGGGAGAAGGCCCGGTTCTTCATGCAATCTCGGTAGAAAAATCGAGAGAGCCGAAGAACGCGGTCATAAGTTTTTCATAGCTTATTCCTCTCTTTTCCAATTGGATTTGTCAAAGATATTGTCATGAACGGAGTACCAATATGAATCCCCGGTATTGAAGGTATTTCCTGTGTTCTCTTTAAGTTCAAAATGCGGTGAAGTAGTAACGTACTGGTCGTGAGCGTATTTTTCATTATCGTTTAAAGCCTTTCCCGTAAAGGGATTAAGCGGGCTGTCGATAAGGTCTTTAAACGCCATGACCGGTACGTCTGCGTTTGTCATAAAACTCATATCGGTGGTAAGCCCCGTACTGTTAAAATCCTTAAACAAGAGGATGGGGTGGAAGCCTTCCACATCCAGATATTCGTCAACAATAAGATCCTCAAACTGCTTCATATCGCGTCCGTGGTCGGCGACTATGATTATTCTCGTATTATCGTAAACATCCTGTTCCCGCAGGTAGTCAAACCATTCTCCGAGCTTTAAATAGGCGGCGACATTTACATGGTAATGCTGGACATACATGGAATTGCCAAGATCCATCGTTCTGCCGTCAAGAGTAAGGCTGGTAGGCATATCATAGTTGTTGTCCGTCGGAGAATCGCTTGGCGTATAATCCGGCTGGCTCAAAAGGCAGGGAGCGTGAGTGGTATTATTATCTATCATAAAGAAGGTGTTGCCGCTGCCCTCCCTGATCCCGGTAAGCAGATCAAGATTGTCAAGGACGGTGTAAGCCCCGATAAATTCAGGCTCCTGGATATGCTTTTTCTCTATCTCATAGTAGTTTCCGTAATCGTACACATATTTTTGAAGAACCGGGGCAATTATCTTCATCAGTCCGTAATATACGAAGTTTCTTTTCTGGGTCAAATAGACGGAACGCACGTACATTGCATTTGAGCCGACATATTTTCCCTGGGTTATATATGTATTGATCTCAGGGTACTCATCATAGATTGAAAGATCCGGGATCTCCTCATAACCTGCATAAGGCGGATCGCAGACCGTAACCTCATAGCCCTCTTTCAAAAATGTGACGGGCATACCTTCAATGCCTCGTTTTGCTTCTCCTCGAGGCTGACATCGGAGCGTTCGTTCATTGCCTTCGGGGTATATTCGTATCCGCCGAAGAGAGTGGGCGTGCCATAAACCGTGTACATACCGTAGGATATGGTATTGGGGTAGTAGACAAAACCGTCGAAGGCTTCCTTAAGTTCGGGCTTTTCCTCAAGAATGAAAGGGAAATAATCGTTTATCGCACGGTCGAGCATTATGACTACAACATTTTTGCCCTCTCTGCTAAGGGGAAGGATGGGAGTTATGGTTTCATCCTCGCCGGTCTGCGGGCTGAAGGTATAGCCGCCGTCTTTTATCTCGTTTGTGGCGAGATAAGTCTGTCTTATGCCGAGGATAAGAACTCCGGCGATAAGTACTCCGAGAACGGGACGGGTCAGATTTCTCACCTTTATAAATATGATCACACAGCCCGCGGTCAGAAGGATAACAAGAGCGGTACTTATGATAAGCTCCGGCGCGGAGAATTTAAGTCCGTCGTTTATCCGCATAAGGGGAGATATGGTTCCGAGCTTTCTTCCGAATGCCATATAGTTGAGTACGGCACAGACGGAGATGCACCAGAAAACAGCAGAAAGAGTCTTTCTCTGATGATCTCTGCTTACGAAGAATATTATGCCGCCCCAGACAAGAAAGATTCCCAGGGTGACAAAGAATGTGTTAAATATAAAGCTTACCGGGTTTACATAACTGTTTACCGAGAGAAAATCCTCCGGTGATGCGCTTACCGCTGCGGCGGGAATGAGAAAACCGGAGATAAGGGAAATGAGGAGCGCTCCGAGAACGAATGTAAGGGTATTTCCGATTGTCTCCTTCTTTGTCATCACGGGTCTTTCTTTTTTGCCATGGGAAAAGAGTCCAAGCCTTGAGATGGCAGGACCTATAAGTTTCATTATTAGGTTTTTCAGGAGTGAAAAGAAATTGTTCATGGTCCAGTAGAGAACCAGTCCGGAGGGGCTTCTGTACAGGATCACGAGAAAGGCAAGAGCCAGAACAAGGGTCTGGATCTTGTCGCGAAGCCTCGAGCCGTGAAGGTAAATGGCGGCTGAGAGCAGGTTAAAGGCAGTCATAAGGATCGGCAGCAGGTTTAAGGCGAGCGGTCCGAGCTTTATGAGGTGATCGGCAGAGGAGAGATTCGGAATGAACAAAAAGGATACTCCCTGCATATCAATGCTCGAAAGAAAATGGTAGGCCGCTATGAAAAAAGGTATCTGAAGCAGAAGAGAGAATGAACCTCTTATGGCGCTTGCAGGCTGATAATCCTGCTGTCTGTAGTATGTCTGGAGCATCATAAAGCGCTCATCTCCGCGGAAGGTTTTGCGGATGTGTTTTACCCAGGGCTCCATCTCTTTTTGTTTTTTATGCTCGAGCTCCTGCATGGCATCCGACCTTTTATAAAGGGGGAATATCAGGATATTTACCACGACGCTTACCATTATTATGGCAAGCCCGTAATTTCCGCTTATGCGGCTCATAATGGTAAAAATGAGTTCTATAAGGAGCTCGAGGGGCTGTATGAAAAGGTTATATAGCAGGTTCCCCATAACAGTTATCCTCGGTTTGTTTTTGTTTTTCTATAAGGTAATCCACGGTAAGCACAGCGGACTGACCGATCTTTTGCCATGCCTGCCCGGTGACTTTTCTCCGGCCCTCCGCAAATGAGGGATTCGCGATAAGATCATCAAGAAGCGGCTGTATAGAGGGAAAGTCCTTTGCATCGAGAGGCTTTCCGAGTTCAGGAAGCACCTCAAAACGCCAAAGGGGTTCATCTATCCAGGCCGCATCATAGGGTGATCTGTCAAAAGAGGTGTCGGCGTAAAGGATGGGCTTTCCGAAGACGAGCGAGTAATCAAAGATTATACCGGAAAAGTCGGTTATCATCACATCCGAGCGGTTCATGGCATCAAAATTGTTATTGTCGAAGGACCAGCACAGCCTTTCATTATCAGGAAACCTTTGTATAAGCTCGTCAAGCATTTCCTTTTCGGACACCGCGGACTGTGGGTGGGGTCTTATTATTATCCGGTAGTCTGTTTCCAGAAGAGCCTCGATAAGAGCCCCGCCGAATCTGCTAAGGATGGCGCTCTTTCCCCAGGACGGAGCGATAAGAACGGTTTTTTCATGTGCGGGCTCGGGGGTATTCATGTGTTTTTCATAAAGCTCATCCATATAGGTACATCCGGTGACACGGAGTTCCTTTTCCGGAAGAGAGCGAAGCTTTTCGAGCTTCCGTATGTTCTCCCCCTGAAACTGTCCCGTAAGGAGTACCGCGTCATAATAGTCCATGCCGAACATACGATAGCCCAGGGCTTCGTCAACCGCATGAAAAATATGGACATAGTATTTAACTCCCTTTGACCTTTTCCACTGGTAGACATCAAGCCCCGGAGTCGTAGAGAGAACCACATCCGCATTAAGAGTATTTAATTTTGCAAAGGCCTTGTTTCCCTCGCCTATAAAACTGCAGGTTACATACTTATAGTCGGCCGCAAGAGCGGGATCGTCCGGGGAAGCCGTCCAGTATATAAGCTCGATACAGCGCCTCTCAAACTCGTCACAGACAGGTTTAAAAACATTCCAGTATCTTTTGCTGTCGCTGAAGATAACAAAAGGGTATTGCTTTGAGGCGAGCCTGCTGTCGCGTCCTGCCGAGAAAGTAAATTTCAACCGGATGAAAAGCTTTCTGAAAACGAAAAGCAGGGACGACAGTATGCCTATAAGAATTGTAAAGAGCATACTCCCGGTGCCGGGATCAATATACAAAAGTATCATAATATTTCCTTAAGGGCGTTTATCAAAAGATCGTTATCCTCGCTTCCGCGCACTGCAAGCCTGATGTAATTTCCGCCGCCTGTCTTTGATGTAAGATCCTTTATAAGAATGTTGTATTCGGTAAGAAGCCTTACGGTAAGCTCGTGGGAGCTCAGTTTTCCGTTTATTTCCGCCATAACGAAATTGGCTTCGGAGGGAAGAACGCGTACACCGGGGATATCCGAAAGCCCGGAAATAAAGCGTTTACGCTCCGCAGAAAGCTTTTTTGTGGAGGAAATGTATTCCTTCTGGTACTTTTTGTAGATCTGCATAAAGAACTCTGCAAAAGAGTTTATGTTCCAGATGGCGACTTCCTTTTTCAGGGATTCCACAAGAGTCTTATCTCCCGAGGCGAGTATTCCAAGCCGTAGTCCCGGAATCCCGTAGCACTTTGAGAGGCTTTTGATAATGACAAGATGAGGGTTTTCATCCATATACCAGCCGTCTAACAGGGTGTGGATCTCTTCATCCGCAAAATCGGAAAATGACTCGTCGTATATAAGCCGTATACCCAAAGCCGCAGCCCAGGAGACGATGCGTTTTACATCCGCGGTGGGGATGTAATTTCCGGTAGGATTGTCGGGATTTATCAGCACAAGATTCTGTATGTTTTTGTCCGAAAAATAATCAATTATATCATCCGCTGAGTAACGATAGTCCGGAGCGGAAGGGGTGTATTCTTCGCAGTTATGGTCCTTTTTAAGTCTGTTTGGATATTCCTCGAAGGTCGGACGGATATAACCGATGGTTCCCTCGAGATGATCCGAAAGGTTTCCTATAAGCTCCGCCGCGCCGTTGCCCACAAGGATATTGTCAATGGGAACCTCAAAGTTTCTTGCGGCGAGGAGTGAGTTGACTCTCATACCGGACGGGTACTGGGTAAGGAGAGTATTAAAGCTTGCCTGCAGCTCGTCCACCAGCTTTTTTGGAGGAAAATAAGGATTTACAAGATAGCAGAAATCGAGCATCTTGGGATAGCGCCAGTAGCCGCCGTACCTTGCGGCGAGCTTTTTTGTCACAGTCTCCCTGTCCGCGAAGATGGATTCCGCGATGTCGAGATCCTGGATGTCATCAATCTCGTACCATTTCTGACCGTCAAGCCGCTTTGCGTAGATGCCCGAATTATCGAGCATTGTAACGACCCGCAGCACCTGTTCGTAGTACTCGTTGTTTCCGAGGGCTTTTGAGTATGCCTCGAGGAACGGTACATATATGTTTTCGGAGAAATCCCTGCTGAATTTATAGATATTTACGGTTTTGAAATATCTCGAGCTGTCGCGGTAATCAAAGTATTTTCCCGATACAATCTTTTCGATGGAGTCATCATCCCTTAAAATGGCGCAGGTGCCGTCCATCCAGCTCTCGTATTTGTCTACGAGGGCAAGGGTTTTTCTCGGATCCTCGATAAGAGCTTTCAATACGGAATCCTCAAAGATAATATCGGACTCAAAAAGCAGGGTGTCATCGTGGCAGAGGACATCCTTGGCGAGATAGAGGGAATATATATTGTTTGTCCTGTCATAAACCTCATTGCTTATAAACTCAATGGGAGTTTTGATGTTGAGTGTTTTAATAAAATCGGTCAGCTTCCGGGCTTCATATCCCACAACAAGCACTATACGGCTGAAGCGGTAGCTTTCGAGCTGTCTTAACAGCCTTTCTATAAGCGTTGTTCCGGCGACCTTTACCATACATTTTGTATTGTTCCTTGTAAGGTCTTTAAGACGCTTACCCATCCCGGCGGCGAGTATTATTGCCTGCATTTTTCTTACCTCTCTGCATATTTTTCCTCACAGTATTTGCAGCGATAGGTCTCGGTGGCCTCGTCCGCAAGGAAGAAAATGTGGGGGAGTCCCTGCTCGATGGAGGTAATGCAGCGGGGATTGTGGCAGCGTATAACATTCTTTACCTGCTTGGGAAGCTCAAGGACGCGCTTTTCGATTATCTCGCCGTTTTTTATGACATTGATCGTGATATTATGGTCGATGAAAGCAAGCACATCAAGGTCGAGGGTGTTTATATCACATTCCACTTTAAGGATGTCCTTCTTTCCCATAACCTTACTGCGCGCGTTTTTTATTATTGCCACGGTGCAGTCCATCCTGTCGAGCCCGAGGTGCTCATATATATCCATGCTTTTTCCTGCCTTTATATGGTCAAGAACAAAGCCTTCTTCGATTTTTCCTACATTCAGCATGATTTATCCTTTCCGGGGGTTCCTTTATTTCGGGTTTTCCTGTAATTTCGGGTTTTTAGCTTAAATCTTTATAAAATATGCAGACTGCTAATACAGATCCGTGCAGATTCTGACTACAGATTTACGCAAGCCCCAAAAGCGTAAGTATAAGTGCCATTCTTACATAGACTCCGTACTGCGCCTGCTTGAAATAAGCGGCTCTCGGGTCGTCGTCAACCTCCACGGAGATCTCGTTTACTCTCGGGAGAGGGTGGAGTACGAGCATATCCTTCTTTGCAAGAAGCATTTTTTCCGGTGTGAGAATATAAAAGTCTTTAAGTCTTATATAGTCCTCCTCGTTGAAGAAGCGCTCCTTCTGCACCCTTGTCATATAGAGCATATCGAGGTCGCCGATAACATCCTCCAGCTTTATTACCTCTTCGTAGGCGATTCCCTTTTCATTCAGCATATCCGTAACATAGTCGGGAACGCGGAGCTCCATGGGGGAGATGGATACAAATTTGATATTGTCGTAACGGACAAGGGCATTTATCAGTGAATGTACCGTTCGTCCGAACTTCAGGTCTCCGCAGAGTCCGATGGTGTATCCCCCGAGACTGCCGTGGAGGCTCCGGATAGTTAAAAGGTCGGTGAGAGTCTGGGTCGGATGCTGATGTCCGCCATCGCCCGCATTTATCACGGGGATAAGGGACTTTGAGGCGGCTACCATGGGAGCGCCCTCCTTGGGATGTCTCATCGCGCAGATGTCGGCATAGCAGGAGATAACCCTTATCGTGTCCGAAACGCTCTCGCCCTTTGCGGCGGATGAGGAGTTGGCATCCGAAAAGCCGATAACCCTGCCGCCCAATCTTGTCATGGCGGATTCAAAGGAAAGCCTTGTCCTTGTGCTGGGCTCGTAAAAGCATGTGGCGAGAATCTTTCCGTCGCAGGAATGTGCATACTTTCCGGGGTTTTTCTCTATATCCCCCGCAAGATCAAAAAGCTTATCAAGCTCGTCTACTGTAAAGTCCAGAGGACTCATTAAATGTCGCATAAATATACCTCACTGAATTTACGAAAAAAAGGCTGCCAATGAATATTTCACCGGCAACCTGTCTGTTTATCTGAATGAAAGGAGATCCGAAACCTCTTTGCGTCTTGGGGCTTTGGGGGATTCTGCGGGGAACCCTATGGGGATAAGAGCGATAAGCTCCTGTCCTTCGGGAACGCCTATTACCTCTGGAGCGTTATCATCATAAAGACCGAGGATAACGGTTCCGAGTCCTGCTTCGTGTGCCGCAAGACAAAAAGCCTCGCTTGCCGCTCCCACATCGAACATTTCCCATTTATCACCCTTGTTTGTGGAGAAAGAACCGTCCTTTTCGTATCCGCTGCGCTTGGAAACAGCACACACCGCAATGACCATCGGTGCTCCGTTTATTATATCGCCGTTTTTAGGCCATATAGTTGTACACTTCGCGAGAGCATCCTTTGCCGCTCCCTCAAGAGCAATATAGCGGGTAACCTGGGTGTTTTTCCAGCTTGGCGCCATTGCCGCGGTGGCAACTATGCTTTCGATAAGTTCATGGGATACGGGTCTTTCGTCGAATTTACGGATGCTTCTGCGTCCTTTGATGCATTCAATTGCTTCCATTTTTGGCCCTCCTGAAATATAATTCTCTAAGCTGATATTTTACCATTTAATGGCTTTCTTTTCAAGACGGATTAAACATTTGGGCAGCATTTGGGCAGTAGCTTCAGCCAGACAGGGTATTTAGCTGCCCGGTTTAAACCAAAACAGAAAACAGTATAAAAAAGCTTTAAAATAGTGTAAAATAAACTATGAAAGAAGCATACAGTCTTTGGCGGGATGACTCTTATCGAGGAGACGGTACAGATCATATCGGAAGTTTTGGGAACTTTTGCATACTCAAAGGTTGATTTTATTTTAAAAGATGACGATACATATATATGTTCGGAATGCGATTCGCTTCCCCGGCTTTACCCCGATTCGGATCTTGCCATAGAGGCGGAGGCTGTGGGCATTCCCTACGATGAGCTGTGTGACAGGATTTTGCGGATGAGTCTTGTGAACAGGTCATTTCTGGGTACATCGAGGATTTAGAGTTTTTGGCAGACAGGGAATATTATTTTACAGGTATTTGTTATGAAGGTTTTAAAGGGAATATTTTATACGCTTGCGGCACTTGTAATAGCCCTCTGCGTTTTCATATTGTTGTGCGCCGTCAATCCCAAGCTTACGGCGGCAGTTTCCGATGCTGTTAACGGAGTGAGTTTCCTTAACGGATTGTCAAAGCTTTTTGGAAAGATCTCCGGGGAGGAGTCCGGTGATATCGATGTTGTCACGGACGAGGACGGCAATGTGAGCGTTACCATACCGGATTCCGTTACCGGAGAGGAACCTGTTGTTATTGTAGAGCTTCCGGCAGAGAATGAGGTTCCCGCAGACCTTTCAAAGCTCACGGGTTACATGCCTATAGAGAGCGAAGAGGAGAAGGTAGAGGATGATGTGGCAGAGACCATAAAGAAATCCCTAAGCACGGGCGAAACCGGAGAGAATCTGACCTTTGATGCGACGATATATCCCTACTATGAGATGCTTAACGATGATGAGAAGGCGGTTTACAGGCAGATTTACGCAAATGCCGTTGCGAACAATTCATCCTTTGCACCGGTAAAGGCAATAAATAACTCACAGCTTGCAAATATTTTTGAGGCGGTGGTAAACGACCATCCAGAGCTTTTTTATCTCGACACCAGTTATTCCGTTAAATACACAAAGTCCGGCTCCGTGGTTGAGATTCAGCTTGCGTATTATACTCTTGTAAATGCTCTCGATAGCGCAAAGACAAACTTTGAAACCGCTGCAAACGCAATAGTTGCGGGTGCACAGAATTTGGGAAGCGACTACGAGAAGGAAAAATATGTACATGATTACCTTGTGGAGCATGTTACATATAATTCCAATGCGGCTTTAAGCCAAAGCGCATACAGCGCGCTTGTAAACGGAAGCAGTGTCTGTGCCGGATACGCGAGGGCAAACCAGTATGTTCTCCAAAAACTGGGAATTCCCTGCTATTACTGCACAGGATACGCCGGCGAGGATCATGCATGGAATATCGTAAAGCTTTCCGACGGTTACTACAATGAAGATATAACATGGGACGACACAAATCCTTCGACATACGATTATTTCAACAGGACTGACAGTGATTTCGCTCCGACACATACGAGAACAAGTCTCTCCGTTAATCTGCCGCCCTGCAACGCTACGCAGTATCGCGGGCTTGAGAAGGGAGCTGTGGCTGAGGTAGCGCCGGGAGATGCGTCTACGGTTTCTTCAGGGGAGCAGTTTGAGCCCTTAAAGTACGATGACCTATATCCGGAGAAAAAGGACGATAAGACAGGCAACAATGCAGGCACAAGCACAAACAGCGGTACAACCGGTAGCACAACAGCCACGCCTACAAAAGAAGAACTTGTGGCTGCGCTGAATGCACAGGGACTTAAGGAAACGGATGCGGTCTGGACTCTGGAGGAGTATTATGCGGACTGCAAGAAGAAGCTTGTGGCAGCAGGCAGCGGAGACCAGCATTTTTCCAATATCGTACCGGCATCCCTGTTTAGCAAGATTGAATCCGAGTACGGAACAGGCGGGTATAAGAAGGGGTATGTGGATGATGCGCTAAAGAGCCTCGGGATGACGAATTTTTCCATCCAGATCCAGGCGGAGAGAATGAGTGGCGGATTCTATAAGCTCTACCACAATGTTGTAAGCTGGAAGGAGGAGACCACCGCCACCGGAACGGATACGACGACCGGCGGCATGGGCACTACAACGAATACGGATACCGGAACGAGTACGAATACAAATACGAACACGAACACAAATACTAATACCGGTACAAATACGAACACCAACACCGGTACAAATACAAACACCAATACCGATACTAATACAAACACCGGTACAGCCACCAATACGAATAGCGGTACAAGTACAAGCACTACTGCGACGGAAAACGAGACAAAGGCACTTGCAAAGGCAAAAGAGTATCTTGCCTCAAACGCATATTCCGCCGATGCCCTAAAGAAAATCCTTATGGAAACTGATAAGTATTCAGAGAAAGAAGCCGATTATGCCATCGCAAATTGCGGAGCTGACTGGAAAGAGCAGGCTTCAAAGAAGGCTAAAGAATATATTGCCGCAGCGACTACTGTTAAATATGATCACGACTCTCTGGTTAAAAAGCTGATTGAAGATGGCTTTACCAGTGAGCAGGCGGAGTATGCGACCAAGCAAAACGGATTGTAAGCCTTACTTCTTCTTGTTATCTTTAAGGATATATTTTTTGATCGCTGCGAAGCTTTCGGCGCTGAGGTCGTGCTCGACACGGCAGGCGTCCTCGAGGGCAGTCTCCTTATCGACACCGAGCTTCATCAGCCAGCCGGAGATAAGCTTGTGGCGCTCGTAGATCATCTCCGCGATTTCCTTACCGGACTCGGTAAGATAGATATAGCCTTCGTCAGTGACGGTTATCATACCGCGCTCACGAAGGTTTTTCATTGCAACGCTTACGCTGGATTTTTTGTAGCCCAGCTCATTCGCTATATCAACCGAGCGGACAACAGGTTTTACCTCGCTCAGCATAAGTATTGTCTCTAAATAATCTTCTGAAGATTCATTGCTTTTCATAATAAGCTCCTGTTTGCTTTAGTGTTAAAGCTCCTGTGTAAATTTAATGTGTAAATAAATCATATCCAAATATACCGACCTGTATGTATAAGTCTACCACAACATCAGTTAGAATACAATAAAAATAACATAAACTATCTAACAAAAATTAGAAATAACTAACCATAAGACACAAAAACAGCCACTGTTATAAGTTTTGTCTATAATAAAGAAACAGCAAACAGTGGCTAAAACAGTTATCAGACTTCAGTACAATTTAGTACTTTTTCCAGCAGGCGGGCTTAAGGATTATAAGCATGGGGAAGAGTTCAAGTCTTCCTGCAAGCATGTCAAAGATGAGCACTATCTTTGAAAAACTGCTGAAGCCTGCGAAATTACCGGTGGGGCCCACGAGTCCGAGACCGGGACCTATATTGTTCAGCATGGCAACAACGCCGGTAAAGTTGGTTGTAAAATCGAAATTGTCGATCGATATGAGCAGGAGTGACAAAAGCATAATGAAGAAGTAGGACGCAAGATAAACATTTGTCGCTCTTACGGTCTCGTGCTCGACCACATGACCGTCCATATGGATCTTCTTTACCTGGCGGGGATGCACCATGGTCGAAAGCTCTTTGAAAATAGTCTTCCCCATTATGAGCCAACGGGATATCTTCATTCCGCCTCCGGTGCTTCCCGAGCAGGCTCCGCAGAACATCAGTATAACGAGTATTGTCTTCGAAAGCGAGGGCCAGAGATCAAAATCGGCAGTCGAGAAACCGGTAGTTGTAATTATCGAGCTGACCTGAAATGCCGCGTGTCTTGCGGATTCGCCGACAGAAGAGTAAAAGCCGTGTATATTCCATGTGATAATTGCAGTACTTACAAGTATTATGCCGAGGTACCATTTTACCTCGGATATGGAGAAAGCGTCCTTAAACTGTCTGCGAAGAAGACAGAAATATACTGAATAGTTAATACCGCTCAGTATCATGAATATTGTAATCGCCCATTGAACAGATGCAGAATATGAGGTTATGGAGTCGGCCTTTATTCCGTATCCTCCCGTTCCGACCGTTCCGAATATGGTGGTTGCGGCATCAAAGAAGCTCATACCGCAGATCATAAATACGATACAGCCGATCACGGTTAGACCGAGATAGATCGCGTAGAGGATCTTTGCGGTTTTCTGCACTCTCGGAACAAGCTTGCCGACCGCGGGTCCGGTGCTTTCCGCACGCATAAGGTTTATCGAGTATCCGCCCATTATGGGGAAAATCGCCATAATGAAGACAAATACGCCCATACCGCCGATCCAGTGGCTGAAGCTTCTCCAGAAAAGGTTGGCATGGGAGAGGGTTTCGACATTTGGCAAAATGCTTCCTCCGGTGGTAGTAAAACCTGAGACGGACTCGAAGAGGGCGTCTATGTAGTTTGGAATATCTCCGGTGGCGGTAAAAGGAACCGCCCCTACCGCGCTCATCGCTATCCAGCCGATGGCTACGGTGGCAAAGCCTTCGCGGGTGTAGAGATCGCGCGTTTTAGGTTTTTTAAGTTTGATAACAAGACCGAGAGCGAAGCTTACGAGTGCCGTGATTATGTAAACCGCCGCGTGCTCTGTCTCGCCGTAGCAAAAGCCTACGATCGTTGGAAGCAGCATAAAAGCAGCCTCTATCTGTAGTATCCAGCCTATAATATAGGCCACCATTGTAAAGTTCATTTTTCTTCCTCAAAACGGGCCGTTTATTTTAAGATGTCTTTAATATCCGTCATTCCGCAGTGCTTCATTACGATGACAACATAATCGCCCACCTTTATCTCATCCTGACCTGTGGGGAATATGATCTGGTTTCCACGGGTTATGGAGCAGATATTGATGTCTTTTTTGAGCTTGCTGCTAAGCTGCATAAGGGGGGTATCGGTTACTCCCGACGGTTCCTTTACATAGAATTCGAGAGCTTCTGCCTTTCCGTCCTCGAGTCTGTACAGGTTTTCCACATTACTTCCGAGAGAGTCGTTCATCGAGCGGGCATACCGCAGTATAAGGTTCGCGGTAAGGAGTCTGGGGAAAATAGTGGTATCAAGCTTTATATCTCCGAGCAGGGAATTAAAGTTGATCCGGTTTATCTTGCTTACTGCTTTGGTGTTGCTGAGCTTTCTGGCAAGCAGCGCAAGCAGTATGTTTTCTTCGTCAAGACCGGTAAGGGCAACAAAGCCGTCTGCACTTTCGAGCCCCTCCTGGAGCAGCAATCTCTCGTCGGTTCCGTCTCCGCATATTATGGTGGCTTCGGGGAGCTTTTCGGAAAGCTCGCTGCACACCTTATCGTCTATTTCTATGATCTTGGTGTTGATTCCCGCTGAAAGAAGTCTTTTGGCAAGATAATAGGAAATGGTTCCTCCGCCTACAAGCATTGCGGTGCGGGTCCTGCCGGAGGTAAAGCCTATCTTTCTGAAAAACATGGATGCAGTCTTTGCGGTGGTAGCCACGGAAGCCACATCGCCTTCCTCAAAGGAAAAGTCACCACGGGGGATTATAACCTCGTCTCCTCTTGTTACAAGAGGGATCAGGACATTAAATCCGAGGACTTCCTTTAAATTCATAAGCTTAAGACCGTTAAGGAGACATTCCTTGGTTACCCTGAAATGTATAAGCTCAAGCCGGCCTTTCGAGAAGGTGTCGATCTTGACCGCTGAGGGGAACTGGAATATCCGCGCGATCTCGTTTGCGGTCAGAAGCTCGGGGTTTATTATAAGGTCAAGCCCCAGCTTGTCACGCAGGAACGAGATTTCCTCGTTGTAAAGAGGGTTACGCACCCTCGCTATGGTCTTACAATGACCGGCCTGCCTTGCGATGCAGCAGCAAAGAAGGTTCTGCTCGTCGGAAGCGGTTACCGCGATAAGAAGATCCGCTCTGTCAATCCCAGCCTCCTGTAGCGTCTGGTAGCTTACTCCGTTTCCGACTATTCCCTGGGCATCAAGTTCATCCGTGATGCTGTGTACTTTGTCGGGATTAAGGTCTACGACCACAATGTCATGCTGTTCTCCGCCAAGCTGTTCGACCAAGGTATGACCTACCTTGCCGCAGCCTACGATGATAATGTTCATATTCTATCCTCGGGTAAATTCATTTTTAAACAACATTTGAATTATAACATAATGAGGGGTGATTGTTAAGTGTGGGTAAAATAAGGAAACAGACAGGCGAAGAAAAGCATAAAGGTCAGATCCTGTATTTTGAAATTATCCTGCCGAGTCTTTTTCCGAAGACGGGCTCGAAAATCAGCAGGAATATGACATTTGAAGCGGCATACAGTATCGTATAGGGGGTTGCCAGGGCTATTGTTGCCAGATAACCTTCGAGGTTCAGGGTGCCGTAAGTCCAGAGCATTGTCCATGTATCGAGAAAAAGAGAATAGAATACTCCGCATAAAAGCCCGTAGAGACAAAGAAGAGGAAGCTTAAGACTAAAATATTTCGCCTTTTCTTCGATACCGTGTTTATTCTTCTTCCTCCCCGGGACGAGGAAATCCCTGCCCTTAAAAATAAGGGCGGCCAGCAGACCGATAAGACCGAGGGAAACCATCTGAAAAGGGGTCCAGGGACCCTGTCCGAAGTAAAAATTCGAGATAAAAGCAGTCAGACATCCGCATAAAAAACCTGCCTCACCGCCAAGATACACGCCTGTCATAATTACAATAGCTGACATTGGTTTAAAGGC
This sequence comes from Lachnospiraceae bacterium, assembly GCA_017479285.1. GTDB lineage: Bacteria > Bacillota > Clostridia > Lachnospirales > Lachnospiraceae > AC2028. Next base: position 16,933 of record JAFVCL010000020.1, on the reverse strand, counting down.
AGGAAATGCAGCAAATACAAAGCGGCTGACGATTGACAACGCTGTCATAACAGAAATTAAAGTAAGTCTTCTGACACCTGTGTTTCTTTTATCAAGGCGCATAAAAGTGATCACCAGGGCACCCGTGATAAGAAAAAGAGATATTAAAATGTAATATTTTTCTATTACCATATCAACTATCCCAAGAACAATCTGCTTTGAATCAGAAAAATAGAATTATGCGTGTTATCTTAAACTGCCATACAGGGAATAAAAACCACAGGTTATTCATTGTAAAAAGCGATTTACATAATTCAAATCCTGTACAGCCGGTTCGACTCAAAGAATTCTTTACCGGGTTTAAATGCAGTAAGTCTGCCCATTGACATTATGGCACACATATCTGCCGAGGATTTTGCGAAGGCAATATCGTGGGTTGACATAATTACGATTTTGTCGTTTTCTGTAAACCTTTTCAGCTCATTTAAAATGGTTTTTGATAAAATAACATCTGTACCCTTTGTGGGCTCATCAAGAAGGATGATATCGGGATCACTTCCGATGAGTTTTGTGAGTGCGAGGAGCTGCTTTTCACCTCCGCTGAGGTCGTAGGGGCTCCTTGCCGGGTCGAGGTTTCTTATATGCTCCGGAATCCTGCCGGGACTGATACCCGAAGCCTTAAGCTCGCCTTTAACGGTATCCGATATGAAAAGAAGGTCGGCATTCTGGGGCAGATAGGCGATTTTAGGCTTCTTTTGGAGGGTTTTTATCCTTCCCTCCTGGGGTTTATAAAGCCCGGAAATAACATTAAGCAGTGTTGTCTTTCCGGCTGCATTACAGCCGAATATGGCATAAATAAGCCCTTTCCGGAAATCCGCGCAGAGGTTTTCGAGTACATCAGGGGACTTTAATGAATACCTGAAGTAGATGTTTTTAAGACTGAGGGAGGGAGAAGCTGGAGCAGGGCAGGAATCCTTCTCGCTTATAAGTGGCGGAAGTGTCTGCTCAAGCACCGTTTTTACTTCTTTATAAGGCCCGTATGCCTTGACTGAGCCCTTATCCATAACGATAACCGAATCGGAGATAGGAAGCAGGCTTTTCAGCTTATGCTCTGCGATTATAATGGTTGTCCCGAGCTTTTCGTGCAGTCTTTTTAAAGTCCCGATAAAAAGCTCGGAGGTCTCGGGGTCAAGCTGTGAGATCGGCTCATCGAGCAGCAGTAGTTCCGGTGAAACAGCAAAAAGAGATGCGAGAAGCACCAGCTGCTTCTGACCGCCGGAGAGCTTGTCGGTATCTGTCCTGGCTATGGGCTCGAGCCTGAAAAAGGAGAGCATTTCCGCAAGCCTGTTTTCGACACTGCTCCTTTCATAGCCGAGATTTTCCAGCCCGTAAGCCAGCTCGTGCCAATCCTTGTCAGTAACTATCTGATCCTCCGGGTTCTGGAGCAGTATCGCGATGCGGGAGCCCTGTTCAAAGGCGGAGAGCGAGGAGAGAGGCTTTCCGTCAAAAATGATCTCTCCGCTTAAAGCGCCTGCCGGTGCTATCTCCTGCTTGAGAAGCTTTAGCAGGGTGGATTTTCCGCACCCTGTAGGTCCACAGACCGTAACTATACTCCCCTTTGGTATTTTGATATTTATGTCCCTTAATGCGGGGGCGCTGAAAATATCCTTCGAGCCGTTTACATTTTGTAATTGACCATTGTTTAGGGTTCCGGAAGTGTTGTATATGAAGTTAAGATTGCTTATCTCAAGTATGTTCATTGTGATTGTATTTCCCGAATGTGTTGTATTTTTCCGGATCCGTTACCGGGTATTACAAATTTTTTTAAAGCGGTAAAACAGTATATCTGCATAACCGAAGATGAAATTATGTAAACCATAAAGCCGGAGATTTTTAACACACCGGGCTCGGATAAAACGATATTGGGGTAATAGACCGTAGCAAAGACATTTCGGGATATGGAAAAGGATAAAAAAGCAGTAGCCGCCAGCGCCAAGAGTAAGAACAAAACATCCCGGGTCCTTATTTTATAATAGCTGTAGCTTTTCCTTCGAACCACACCGTATCCCCTTGCAGTCATGGAATCCGCGCTTGTCATGGAATGCTCCAGAGCCCATGTTATGAAGCCGACAAAGAGCTTTCCTTCCCCGCGGAGCCTTTCAAGAAAGCTGCCATCCCCATACAGCCCGAGGAGCTTTTGGTGTTTCCTGTATTTTCTTATGTACTCCCTGTAATGGGGGATTATTCTAAGTACAAGGGATATTATCGTTGAGGCTTTGGTTGAGATTTTTCCGAATAGCAGGAGAACCTTGTCGCTTGTCATATAGTGGGAGAGACTCTCGAACCATATAAGTACTCCTGTGACCATAAGAGCGGAGTCGGCTCCGAATAAAAGTGCTTCCAGAGTTATGCGCCTTCCTGCCATATAGAAGAGCACCGTGTTTCCGTTGTGATAAAAGAATGGATTAAACAGTGAAACCACCAGAAAAAAGAGCAGATAAAAAGGCAGCTGTTTTAAAATCCCGGAAAAATCTTTCCAGGTAAAGAGCATTATAAAACCGGTAAAGAACGCAAGCGCATGGAACAGAGGGTTACCGGAAAATGCGGGAGTAAGAGCCGCAAACAGAAAATAGACAAGAATGGTAAGGGGATGCAGTCTGTCAATCATCAGCAAAATCCCTCCCTATGTTGGTGGAGTAAAGAATCTCCACCTTGTCGCCGTTTTTGACTTTATAGTATCCGCAGCCTATTCCGGGGGTAATGCCGTTGACGCGGTACATCCATCCCGAAAGATTGCCGTGCTCGAACTCGTAGATTGAGTCAATCCCCTTTATATAAGCAAGTCCGTATACGGAATTGCTCTCATAATCAAGCTGGATCCCTTCAGTACGGCACACCTCCTTAAGGACATCAAAAACGGTTGAGTCCTCCGCTACATAGAGGGTGGTCAAGGGATATATCTCATCTGCAGAGATGGTGTCTGCATTTATGGTAAATTCAATGGAGCAGGCATTTTCTTCTCCGGCATTTAAAAGAATACGGCTTTCTTCGTTTTCAAAGGATTCCTTTGATCTGATATCAAGGACAAGAAAAACGCCTGATATTAAAAGCGCTGCAACGACAGCGGAAATAAGATGGATCGGCTTCTTTCTCTTGAGCGTAAAGAAAAGTCCCACACCGGCAGACAGTATAAACACGCCAATGCAGATTGAGATACGGTACGGGAAGTGCCCGTTTTCCGCGCTGAAGGACTCATTGACGACTCCGGAAGCGGGGACGACATCCCGGACTGCGGTTTTTTCCGGAATAAGAGAAACAAGAGCCTGCAGAGCCTGGGAAGTTGCCATATCGTTTGATATTCCGTCCGTGGTATGCGAAAAGCCTCCATCCGCCTGCAAATATAAAAGAAGTCCGTCGAGAAGTGTTGTGCCGTCCTTGGAAAAGTCCGGATGCGAAAAAATATCAAATCCGAGGGCTTTAAGGGCAAGGATGGTCTGGGCGGTGCTTTCGCTGCATCTTGTTCCGAAGCTTTCATAATCGCCTGTTGACAGCTGTCTTTCGCTTAAGAATAGTAGAGAAGCATTTACAGACTTTGATAAAGCAGCGCCGTCCGGATCACCGGGCGTACCGGTCAAAAAAAGCCACCTGTATTTTTCTCCGAGCACCTGCAGGGTCATGGCGGTTACATCAATATCGCCTTCCGCTCCGGCGAGAGTATATCCGCCGTCACTGCACTGCATAGAGATAAGGGTATTTATTATTTCCTCCGGGCTGTATGAGCTTTCGGAGAAATCCCATGCATACAGCATATAAAGTCCCCAGATATAAGACATTATCCCTTTTTCGCCTATCGTGTGGAACAGCGCGGTGTCGATGGTTTTTTGGTTTACATAATCCGGAAGCTTTGATTCCTTTACAGGGATAAAATAAATATTTGCTTTTTCTCTGCCGAGATCGTATTCGATACAAAGCTCAAGGGTTGCAAGGGATTTTTGAAGTGTTGTAGGAAAGATTCCCTCGTCGGAAGCGACTCCCTTATCGAGAGCATCGGACAGAGAACTGATATATTTTGAAAGATCCGCAGAAATATAGGGATCCTGAATGATCGAGGTAATGTAGTTTTGATTTGTACTGCTCAAAGGATCGGCGCAGAATTCCTCATCTATAAGCGCCTGGAGATCATAAGCGCCTGCCTCAGCAATTTTCCACGCGTAAATACCGCTTATTATCTTATGTATTTCTTCGGGGGAGCAGGGAGAGGTATCTGAAGCAGCTTCAGCAGCAAAGGAAGGGATGCCAAAACCGGAGAATAATCCGGCAAAAAGGCAAAATGACAACAGACCCACAATTATTTTGCAGGTCAGAAGATTGCGTTTTATTTTTGCGACCATGGACTCCGGTTTTAACATATCCTTTTAAGGGTGTTCATGGCAGGCCTTTCTCTTGCAGGTGGAGAGACTTGCTGTCTTAACAAAGGGAAAGCTTAAGCCTGTGGTATCAGGACTTGCCTGCCGGTTGAACGGTATTGCTATGGGTTACTGTGCAGCATATACCTCGTAAACGAAGCTGTAAACATCGCCTTCGGTGATTGGCTGCTCGGATACCCCGTACTGTCCATATTCGCCGTTCACATAGAGTGACCAATAGGCTCCGTCAGCGTCGTAATCGGCTGTAACGCCGTTTACTGTGGTGATGTAATAACCCCAATCGCTTTCATAGCCGTCGATGGTTACTCCATTGATATCGCTGATAGCATCATAGAGAGTCTCATCATCGGTCTTTCCGGAGTAAGAGCTCGTTGCTCCGTCGGGTCCGGTTACCTCGATGGTGATCTTCTTTCCCTTTGCGCCGCATGCGGTAAGTCCGAATGCAAGTACGCAAACAGCCGCAAGAGCAGTGGCTCTGCGGACAATCTTCATAAATATGTTCATTTTTTCATTTTCCTTTCTTGTTTTCGGTTCCGGCAAAAACAAGTGTGAATACCCACGTATCTGACTTATCGCTATGTTACGGCACAAGGTAGCCGGCAGCGTCCGAATGCTCCGACCATGCTCGCATGGGGAGGAGCGTTTGGATGCTGATGGCGTACCGACGAAGTCGGAACTGCGTCTTCATGAGCAAAAAGGCACGAAGTGCCGTTTGCGAATGAAAGGCGCAGTACCTTGTGTACCGCCACCACAATACGCAAAAAGGCACGAAGTGCCGTTTGCGAATGAATGACGCAGTTCCTTGTGCGTAATCTGATATCTCCACCTGATATCCAGCGCTTCACAGTGACCGACTCGCGGAGACTTCCACTCCATTCCGTGTTCCCCGAATCGCTTTTAATCCCGACAGGATGTGAAAAAAGCGGTTCTTCGGATATTACACACACAACGAAGAATCTTAACACATTTCCCCGGCAATTTCAATTAATAATATGGTCCCAGGCGTATTTGCAATTGACAAATAAATACGCAAAATTCATAATTATTATGTAGGTTTTTCACATAAGACACATCAATCGGATGCAAAAAAAGAGGAGAGAGTAACCATGAAGAGAAATGTGATCGCTGTCATTATGACGGCAGCAGTTATCATGTCCCTGACGGCCTGCGGATTTACGGGAAATAAAGGACAGACATCCGGACCTGTCAATGCGGGAAAAAAGCAGGAAAGCACGGTATCTGAGAATGAGGCTCCTGCCGAAGTGGGCGAAAATACGGAAATTGAAGCTTTGCCGGAAGAGCAGGGATCCGAAAACCAGAACACAGGGGAAGAGGCAACAGATATCCCCGACATCGCCGAAAACAAGACGGAGATAAGTTATGTAGTGACGAGCATCAGCTGCTACGGTGCTGACGGCAGTCTGGAAAGTTATACCGAATATGACACCTACGGATATACCGTAAAAGAGGTATACTACGGGGAATATGCCTACAGTGCGCAGTACGATAACGAGTATGACGCAGAGGGACGGATCGTAAAGCAGCACTATTCCGATTCCGAGGGGTATGACCATTCCTCGGAGTACAGATATGACAGCCGGGGAAACAATATTGAATCCATTTCGTATAATGATGACGGCAGTGTGTATGCTTCGACTGCATACACATACACGGCCGACGGAAAGCTGGAGGAGGAAAGACAGGTTTATGCAGATGGCACCATCGGGTATATAACAGCCTATACCTACGATGACGAGGGGAGAGCGCTGAAGCAGACAGGCTTTGACGCGGACGGTAATTCTACTTACGGCTATGAATATGCATACGATAACAACGGAAATATGATATCGTCGATTTCCTACGGAGTTGACGGGAACCGGACTTATTGGAGCGAATACGGGTATGATGCGGCCGGCAACGAGACTTTGAGCGTATCGTATGATCAGGATGGAAATGAAACCTACAGAAGCGAATCCGGATATGATTCAGAGGGTAATGTGATAAGCTCGGCATATTACAGCATGGGTGAGCTTACATATGCATACGAATATGAATATGACGGACATGGTAATATGACAAAGAGTGTCGGATATGACAAAGACGGAAATATTACCAATACAACGATATACAAATATGACTCGGAGGACAGGCAGATAAGATGTGAAGCTTATGATGCCCAGGGGAAACTGAATTCCTGGAACGATTCTGTCTATGATGAGGACGGCAACCTTATAAGTTATGTAAACGGATACGGGGATGAGGAGCAGTATCGTTCGGAGTATGAGTACGATGAGCACGGTAACGAGATCAAAAGCACCTCATACGACGCCAACGGAATAACCGGGACGACGGAGTACGAATACGCGGCAATCGAAGTATCGGCAGAGGATTGACACTGTGGGGCAGGTTAGCAGGGAGCGGTATATGGAGTCTGAAGTGAACATGAGTGTGTCACCGATCTACAGAAAAGACGGTGCCAAGAAAATCTATCTGGTCTTTACCGACGGTGACAAGATGGCAGAGATACTTCTTCCGGACCCGGGGAGTACAGTTAAAGTATTAAAAAACAAGGGTTTTTCTGAAGAGGAAATCAGTAAACTTGTCGCCTATGTGGAAAATGACAGGGATAATATAACCGCCATAGCAGGCAGGGTTACGCCGCTGAAGGCCTTTCTGGGACAGGAGCAGGGACCATGAGAGTTGTACTTAATGCCGGACAAATGAGAAAATGCGACAACTATACCTCTGAGCATTTCGGTATAGACAGCGCGGTCCTTATGGAGAGAGCGGCTCTCGCCACCTTTATTTCCGTCTGTAACCTGGGTGAAATGTTTGAGGATACAAGGACTCTTGTGGTATGCGGAACGGGGAACAACGGGGCTGACGGTCTTGCGCTTGCGAGGATACTTTTTGAGGGGGGATACAGTGGGGATTTTTGTATTCCCTTTGATGATGGCAGGCACAGTGCTCTTTTCGACAGACAGCTGGACACGCTTGAAAAATACGGGCTTACACCGGTGGAATTTGGCGGGCTCCGTGATGAGTACGATATAATAGTGGATGCGGTGTTCGGAACGGGACTTTCGAGAGCTCTTTCGCCGGAGAGGGCAGCTCTTATAGAAAAGCTTAACTCTTTTGGCGGTCTTCATGTGGCAATGGATATTCCCAGCGGTATTAATGCGGACACGGGAGAGGTTATGGGGGCTGCTTTTGAGGCTGACCTTACCGTGACCTACGGCTTTGCCAAGAGGGGGCTGGTGCTTGATCCGGGGAGAATATACGCGGGGAAGCTTTTGATTGCAAATATAGGTATAACCGATAAATCCCTTGAGTGCCTCGGAGACGAAAAACAGCCCGGGGATATGCCGGACCCTGTCTTGACTGGACTTCCAAGGGTTATGGAGACGGAGGATCTTTTGAGGAATCTGCCCGTAAGACCCGCGGACGGAAATAAGGGGACCTTCGGGAAAGTCCTCATATTCGCAGGCTCGGAAGAGATAAGCGGTGCGTGCGTTCTCTCGTCCCTTGCCGCCTTTAAGACGGGGTCGGGGATGGTAAAGGTTATAACCAACAGGGCAAATGCGGATATTATAAAAAAGACTCTTCCGGAAGCAATGGTTACATCGGTCGATCCCCGGGGTTCGGACACAGACCGCGCTTATCCGGAAGGGGAATGCGGAAAAAACACCGGAAAAAGCATATATGAGAGGCTTGATGCCGATCTCGGCTGGGCGGATGTTATTCTTGCGGGTCCCGGAATCGGCACGGATGCCGGGGCAAAGGAACTTCTTACCTATATCCTCGATAATTCAGGGGATAAACCGATGGTCATTGACGCTGATGGGCTTAATATAATATCTACCGACAGCCTGTTAAAGGAAAAGACTGCGCGAAGAAAAGGCTTTACGGCGCTTACACCTCATATCGAAGAATTATCAAGGCTTACGGGAAAAACAGCGGGCGAATTAAAGTCCGGTATAATTGAAGAGGCGGCGGATTATGCGGCTTTGAACAATGTCTGCCTCGTGGCAAAGGACTCTGTGACTACGGTAACGGACGGAAAAAAGACTGTTCTTGTTACTTGCGGAAACAGCGGGATGGCTACCGCGGGAAGCGGTGATGTCCTCGCAGGCGTGATAGCGGCGATGCTCGGAAATGTTGTGGGGATAGAAAAATCCGGGAGGACTTTTAATCCTGTGGGAGCGGAGAGTAACCCGGAGTACACGGATAAGCTTCTAAGGGCGGTGGAATCCGCGGTTTATCTCCACGGAATAGCTGGCTCCGCATGTCTTGAGAGTATGGCGGAGGATTCCGTTACTGCAGGAGATATTATCGTATCGCTTCAAAGGGTCTTAAAGCAGATACGCGATTCCCGGTAAAACAGATTGCGGTGAAGTAATATTACGAAAAGGAATATACATTATTTTTATATAATTTTTATAAAGGGGCAGGTGTATGAGCAGATTTTTCATAATTGTATTGGACAGCTTTGGAATTGGGCAGATGCCGGATGCGGAAAAATTCGGCGATTTTGATGTAAATACGATAGGAGCGGTCTCAAAGAGTGATAAATTAATAGTCCCGAATCTAAAAGAGCTCGGTTTATTCCAGATAGAAGGGGTAAAGGTTTCGGAGAAGATCGACCCCGGAAGGACACATACCGCAAGGATAGCCCGTATGACGGAAAAAAGCGCCGGAAAGGATACCACCATCGGCCACTGGGAGATAGCGGGGCTTGTATCTCCAAAGCCGCTTCCCACATATCCCGGCGGATTCCCCAAGGAGATACTCGATGAGTTTTCGAAGCAGACCGGACGGGGAGTACTCTGCAACAAGCCCTATTCCGGAACCCAGGTTATAAACGATTTCGGTGACGAGCATATAAAGACCGGGGATTTGATAGTCTATACCTCTGCGGACAGTGTATTCCAGATAGCGGCACACGAGGATGTGGTTCCCTGCGAGACGCTTTATGAGTACTGCCGGATCGCGAGGAGGATCCTTACCGGTGAGCACGGCGTGGGCCGCGTGATCGCAAGACCTTTTATCGGAGAGAGCGGTAATTATACAAGGACTCCGAGAAGACATGACTTCTCGCTTCTGCCTCCCGGCAATACCATGCTGGATGTTCTTAAGGCAGGGGGCAGGGATGTAATCGCGGTCGGAAAGATAAATGATATTTTTGCCGGAAAAGGTATTACCGAGTATGTATACACATCGGGGAATGCCGAGGGAATAGAACGGACACTGGAATACCTCGATAAGGATTTTGACGGCTTATGCTTTATAAACCTTGTCGATTACGATATGCTCTACGGACACAGAAGGGATGTGGAAGGGTATGCCGCAGCACTTTCATATTTTGATGAAAAGCTGCCCGCGATATTAGGGAAATTGAGAAGGGATGACGCTCTTCTGCTAACGGCCGACCACGGCTGCGACCCTTCCTATACAAGGACTACGGACCACACCAGAGAGTATACACCGATGATACTTTTCGGAGAAAAGATAAAGCCGGAGAATCTCGGGACGAGAAAGACCTTTGCCGATATTGCGGCAACTGCGCTGGATTTCCTCGGACTTGATGAAAGATTGGCGGGGGAGTCAATGCTGTAGTGCCGGATTTTCCGGCATATTCCCATCACCTTACATTTAACTATTGCAAAACAGGCAGGGTTTATGATAAAATACTCTTTGCCTGCGGACTTCGTGGGTGATTATTCAATTTGATCATGTATAATTTAAGGAGGCTTTTTCCATGAAGCATATCAAGACTTTAACAACAAGAGATCTCAAGGAGTCAATGAAGAAGGGCGGATGCGGCGAGTGCCAGACTTCCTGCCAGTCAGCATGCAAGACCTCCTGCACAGTTGGAAACCAGACCTGCGAAAAGGCTAAGTGATCTGAGCCGGTCAGACAGCTAAAAGTATTACTAAAAATCAGACATCTGAGCAGCGATTCTATGTCGCTGCTTTTTTCGGTATTATTATGATTCATTGCTATAAAAATAATGGTTACAATATAGTTTTAGATGTAAACAGCGGTTCGGTGCATATAGTTGACGATATTGTCTACGATATGATCCCGCTTGTTGAGCCACTTTATGAGCAGGGGATAAAGGACGCGGACACGCTTACCGCAGCCGTGGTTCATGTCGGCGGACTTAAATATCCCGAGAATGAGATAAAGGAGGCTATAGGCGAGGCCCTTGAGCTTGCCGCTTCCGGTCAGCTTTTTACAAAGGATATTTACGAGAATTATGTCGATTCCTTCAAGGACAGACAGACGGTGGTAAAGGCGCTCTGCCTGCATATCGCCCATGACTGTAACCTCGCCTGCAGATACTGCTTTGCGGAGGAGGGTGAATACCACGGCCGCCGCGCGCTTATGTCCTTTGAGGTGGGAAAGAAGGCTCTGGACTTTCTTGTGGCAAATTCCGGAAACAGGGTAAATCTCGAGGTGGATTTCTTCGGTGGTGAACCCACCATGAACTGGGAAGTGGTAAAGCAGCTTGTGGAATACGGAAGGTCCATCGAGAAGGAACGCAATAAGAAATTCCGCTTTACGCTTACGACAAATGGGGTGCTTTTAAACGAGGAAATCCTTGAATTTGCCAACAGGGAGATGGGAAATATAGTTCTTTCCATAGACGGGCGTAAGGAAGTGAATGACCGTATGCGTCCCTTCAGGGGAGGGCAGGGAAGCTACGACACCATAGTCCCGAAGTTTCTCCATGTTGCGGAGAGCCGTAACCAGATGAATTATTATGTTCGCGGAACATATACACATTACAATCTGGATTTTGCGGAGGATGTTCTCCATCTTGCAGATCTGGGGTTTGAGCAGATTTCCGTGGAGCCGGTCGTAGCCCAGCCCACGGACGATTACGCGATCCGCGAGGAGGATATCCCGAAGCTTAAGGATGAGTATGACAGACTTGCCGTTGAGATGTTAAAGAGAAAGAAAGAGGGAAGACCCTTTAATTTCTTCCACTTCATGATAGACCTCGAGGGCGGACCCTGCGTGGCAAAGAGACTCTCGGGATGCGGTTCGGGGTGCGAATATCTTGCGGTAACGCCGTGGGGTGATTTCTATCCCTGCCACCAGTTTGTGGGAAACGAAGACTTTCTCATGGGAAATGTGGATGACGGCATAGTCCGGGATGATATTAGATACGAGTTCAAGCAATGCAATGTGTATGCAAAGGAAAAATGCAGAAAATGCTTTGCAAAATTCTACTGCAGCGGAGGCTGTGCGGCGAACTCATACAATTTCCACGGAAAGATCACGGATGTTTATGAGGTTGGATGTGAGCTTCAGAGAAAGCGTATTGAGTGCGCTATCATGCTGAAGGCTGCCGAGGCTGAAATGGAATCGGAAGACTGATTATCGGAAGGTTTATTATCGTAAGGGAGAGAGCTATGGACAGAATCCTTATTGTTGACGATACTGAAATGAGCAGAGAGCTTCTTGCGGAGCTTCTGGAGGATAAGTACGAGGTGGTACTTGCGAGAAACGGACGCGAGGCACTGCATATCCTTTCAATACAGATGGGTAAGATAACCGCGGTACTCCTCGATCTTCTCATGCCCGAGATGAACGGGTACGAGTTTCTTATGGAAGTAAGAGAGAGAAAATGGGACAAAAAGTTCCCTGTGGTCGTTATCTCCGGTGATGACAGTGAGATAAGCAAGGAAATCTGCGAAGAACTGGGAGTTAATCACTATATCTGCAAGCCCTTCAAGCATAAAGAGGCGATTGCGGAGATAAATGCGGCGATAAAGGAATACAAAGAAAAATATAAAGAAAATAAGTAAAGTTCTCGCCTAAAAAAGGTTGATTTATTTCAAAAATAAGTGTATTTTAGATTAGTGTGCATTATTTTGCGCTTATCTGAAATACATTTTTTTTGCAATCGGTGCAGTGACCCGGAAATAACGGCACTGCATATTATAGAAAGGATTTAGACATCATGAAAAAGAGCACGGCAATTATAACGCTCATAGCTATTCTTGCGCTGACTATCGGAATCGGATTTATCGATATCCACGGAACCGATTCACAGGGGACCGCAAGTGCGAAGGATATTTCCCTCGGACTTGATCTTGCGGGAGGAGTCAGCATCACATATCAGGTTGTCGGCGAGGAGAATCCTGACCAGACCGATATGGCGGACACAATCTACAAACTTCAGCAGCGTGTTGAGGGATACAGCACTGAAGCAATCGTTTACCAGGAGGGAACCAACCGTATCAATATTGAAATCCCCGGTGTAAGCGATGCAAACACTATCCTTCAGGAACTTGGTCAGCCCGGTACTCTCTATTTTATCGCGGAGACAGATGATGAGGGCAATGCCAATTACAGCTACACCGCCAGCGGATGGGTGCTCAACAAGACGATAGACGCTCTTCTTGCGGATGGCTCCATAAAGCTTCAGGGAACCGATGTTGCCGATGCCAGAGCGGTATCCACCCAGGATAATTTAAAGAATACCTCGTATGCGGTTTCGCTCTCCATGACGGAGGAGGGAACCCAGAAGTTTGCCGATGCCACCACAAGGGCTTACTCCAAGGGAGAAACTCTTGCGATATATTATGACGGAGCATTCGTGAGCGTTCCTAATGTAAACGGCGCTCTTACCACCGGTGAAGCCCAGATAACCGGAGACTTTACCTACGAGGAGGCAGAAAAGCTTGCTTCAACAATTCGTATCGGTGGACTTTCACTTGAGCTTGAAGAGCTCCACTCAAAGGTTGTGGGAGCACAGCTGGGACAGGATGCAATCTCTACATCCCTTAAGGCCGGACTTTTCGGATTCATCGCGGTTGCTGTATTTATGATCGCTGTATATCTGCTCCCGGGATTCTGTGCAGCCATCGCTCTTGTGGCTTATGTGGCTCTTATAGTCCTTTTACTTAACGGATTTGATATGACACTTACCCTTGCGGGAATCGCGGGTATTATCCTTTCAATCGGTATGGCGGTAGACGCAAATGTTGTCATCTTCGCCCGTATAAGAGAGGAAATCGCAGCGGGATTTTCGGTAGACAGCGCTATAAAGACCGGATTTAACAAGGCTCTTTCAGCTATCCTCGACGGTAATATAACGACGCTTATCGCCGCTATCGTTCTTTGGATCTTAGGTCCCGGTTCGGTTAAGGGCTTTGCCCAGACTCTGGTACTTGGTATCGTTCTTTCAATGTTTACCGCACTTGTTATAACAAGGCTGCTTATCAGAGCTTTTTATGCGCTCGGATGCAGGAGTGAAAAGCTTTACGGCAGGGCAAAGGACAGAAAGTCTGTAAACTTCCTTTCAAAGAGAGGACTTTTCTTTGGAATATCCATTGCGGTTGTTGTTTCGGGCTTTGTATTTATGGGAGTCAACAAGTTTGCGCTTCATCGCGACGAGCTTAACTATTCCCTCGAGTTCAAGGGCGGTACCGCTACGACTGTTGACTTTAACGAGACCTGGGATATTGACAGTCTTACCGCGCAGATCGCTCCTGAGATAGAAAAGGTTACCGGAAGCAATGTACAGATCCAGACAATCTCCGGAACAAATGAAGTAATCTTCAAGACAAATTCTCTTGATGTCGAGACAAGAGAAAATCTTGAGAATATGTTTATAGAGAAGTTCAGTATTCCCGCGTCAAAGATAACGACTGAGACCATCAGCTCCACCATCAGCTCGGAGATGAAGAGGGATACCATTATAGCGGTAGTTGTAGCTATCGTGCTTATGCTTATCTATATAAGAATACGTTTCAAGGATATGAGATTCGGTATCAGCTCGATCATCGCGCTTGCGCATGATGTGCTCGTTGTTATCGCCTTCTATGCCGCAGCAAGGGTATCCGTGGGAAACACCTTCGTTGCCTGCCTGCTTACAATAGTCGGTTATTCGATCAATGCGACCATCGTTATATTCGACCGTATCCGTGAGAACAGAAGCATAAATACAAGGGAAGAACTTACCGAGATCGTAAACAGGAGTATTACCCAGACGCTCTCAAGAAGTATCTTCACATCCCTTACAACCTTCGTAATGGTGGCATTCCTTTACGGCTTCGGTGTTTCAAGCATCCGCGATTTTGCACTGCCTCTCATGGTAGGTATCGCCTGCGGATGTTATTCATCCGTATGTATTGCCGGCGCGCTCTGGTACACCTTTAGGACCAAGTTCCCCGGAAAGAAGAAGGCTTAATGGAAAAGTGGTTTGTACAGGCTAAAAAAGCAGATTTTGAAGATTGGAGCAGAAGACTGGGCATAGATGTTGTTACCGCCCGGATCCTGCGAAATCGGGATATAATGACCGCCGAGGAAGCACAGCGCTTTCTCGGCGGCTCTCTTAATGAGCTGAATGACCCGTTTCTTATGAAGGATATGGACAGGGCTGCAGCGCAGCTTCTTAAGGCTGTGGCGGAGGGAAAGAAAATCCGCGTAATCGGCGATTATGATGTGGACGGAGTTACAAGCGCATTTATCCTTACAAAGGGGATCCGATGCCTTGGAGGTGATGTCTCTACCGCAATCCCCCACAGGATACATGACGGCTACGGCTTAAATGATAATCTTGTGTATGAGGCTTCAAAGGATGGTGTACAGCTCATTGTAACCTGTGATAACGGTATTTCCGCGGCTCCTCAGACAAAGCTTGCAAAAAGCCTCGGAATGGATGTTATAGTTACAGACCACCATGAGGTCCCTTTTGAGACAGACGGCGAGGGAAGGCATATCCAGCTGCTTCCGGAGGCTCTTGCAGTGGTAGACCCGAAGAGGGACGACTGCGGGTATCCTTTTAAGGGAATATGCGGGGCAATGGTGGCGTATAAGCTTATGGGCGCCTGCCTTAGCCTTATCAAGGGAGAAAAAACGGATATTGATTTCCCGTCGGCTTCATACGGAGAGCAGACAGGGCGTACCAGGGCTCTTGAGGCATCCATGGACGAACTCCTCGAATTTGCCGCTCTCGGTACGGTATGCGATGTAATGGAGCTGAAGGATGAAAACCGCATCGTTGTGCGCGAGGGAATAAAGAGAATGGGTGACTCCTCGAATGTCGGTTTAAGGGCTCTTATGGAGGTTAATGGTATTTCGCCGGAGAAGCTTTCGGCGTACCATCTCGGCTTTGTTATAGGTCCGTGTATCAATGCCAGCGGAAGGCTCGATACTGCGCTGAGGGCGTTTGAGCTTTTGAATGCGGCATCAAAGGCGGAGGCTCTTACTGTTGCGACAGACCTTAAGGCGTTAAATGACAGCAGAAAGAACCTTACAAATGAGGGAATCGCCTCTGCCGAGAAATATATTAAAGAGCATACTCTTACGGAAAAGAAGGTGTGGCTGATCTACCTTCCGGAGGTACATGAGAGCATCGCGGGGATAATCGCGGGAAAGATAAGAGAGAAGTACAATCATCCCGTGTTCGTTCTTACCCGTGGCGAGGAGGGAATCAAGGGCTCCGGCCGGTCAATAGAAAGCTACCATATGCAGGCTGCCTTAATGTCGGCTGCTGGCCTGCTTGACAAATTTGGCGGTCATGCCATGGCCGCGGGACTTTCGCTAAAGGAAGAAAACCTTGGAAGGCTTGACGAATTTTTAAACCGCGAGGCGAAGCTGGGGGAAGAGGATTTTTATGCCCGTGTTTCAATAGATGTGCCGATGCCTATGGATTATGCCACTCTTAAGCTTGCCAGAGAGTTTGAAAGGCTTGAACCCTTCGGGACGGGAAATCCGCATCCGCTCTTTGCGATGAAGAATGTGGAATTTGTGGGCATAAAGAGGTTTGGCTCTGAGGGAAAGTATGCAAGATATACCGTAATAATCCCCGGCGGGAAAAGGTGCGAGCTTACATCCTTCGAGGATCCGGCAATCTTTTTGGCTTTCCTTGATGAAAAATACGGAGTGGGAAGCGCTAAGAAGCTTGAGCAGGGAAAAGCAGGATTTAAGATGAGTGTTGCCTATACCATTGATATTAATCGTTACAGGGGGAATGAGAATCTTCAATTTATGTTAAAGCATTATTGTTGAAAAAACAGTTGACATTTATTAAACTTGGTGGTAAATTATTACTGTTGCGCGGAAGTGTCGGAACTGGTAGACGAGCAAGACTAAGGATCTTGTGGTAGCAATACCGTGAGGGTTCAAGTCCCTTCTTCCGCAGAAGTAAAAAAAAGAAGGATAGCAATAAGCTATCCTTCTTTTTTTGGCTTCCTGCGGAAGCCCAAAACCCTCAGGGTTCAAGGACTCGCAGGTGCGGAGCACCTGCTCGGTCGGTTCGGCGGGAAAAAGGTCCACCGGACCTTTTTCTATTTCCGCCGCACCCCTTCTTCCGATAAATTTGAAAAATACCCCACAGAGAAGTGAGAAGTCAATTTTTCATGTATCTAGTATAGCCCTTTCCAATTAACTATACATTTTTAAAAAGAGCATCTACTTGAACCTCCTCAGATGGATCGATGTCGTCAAGATTCCATCCCCATCTGTATACAATCGGATCCTCGTTTATCTCTTCAAAATACTTATAT
>JAFVCL010000019.1 GCA_017479285.1 Lachnospiraceae bacterium | reverse complement strand
TAGTTTCATACAAACATTATATCACAATATAATGATAAATACAACACCATACAACACAAAATGTTGAAAAATTTGACAAAAAAATAGCGCTTTTACGCGCTTTGAATTAATTTAGGCTGCTATAAAGTGTCGAAGACCCGATATTTGCGATTTTATTTCGTCATTTTGTCGAAAAATTGTATAAAATAGATAGAAAATTCACAAAATTTCAAAATATTTTGTGTAAATTATTCCATATACCTCGCAGTGGTGTTATAATAACTTTATGCATTTATATTAAACGAAGGAAGATTCGTTTAGAATAATGGGGCTTTGCAGGGCGCATACAGGCGAATCTGCAAGCTTGGAGGGTATATGGTTAAAAAGGAAATGATTGCCATGCTTCTTGCTGGCGGACAGGGCAGCCGTCTCGGGGTACTGACGTCGAAGGTAGCAAAACCTGCGGTTGCATTTGGCGGAAAATACCGTATAATCGACTTTCCGCTATCCAGTTGTATCAATTCCGGCGTAGACACGGTCGGCGTACTTACACAGTATCAGCCTCTTCGCCTGAACACCCATATCGGAATCGGAATTCCGTGGGACCTTGACCGTAACATTGGTGGAGTCAGCGTACTGCCTCCTTACGAGAAGAGTGAGAACAGTGAGTGGTATACCGGAACCGCTAACGCAATCTACCAGAACATCGAGTATATGGAGAGCTTTAATCCGGAGTATGTTCTTATACTTTCCGGAGACCATATCTATAAGATGGATTACGAGGTAATGCTTGATTTTCACAAGGCAAACAAAGCCGATGTGACGATAGCCGTTATGCCCGTTCCCATGGAGGAAGCGAGCCGCTTCGGTATTATGATAGCCGATGAAAACAAGCGCATTACCGATTTCGAAGAAAAGCCCGCGCATCCCCGCAGTAATCTTGCGAGCATGGGTATCTATATCTTCACATGGAAGACTCTTAAGGCGGCATTCACCGCACTTAAAGATCAGCCTAATCTCGATTTTGGTAAGCATGTCATCCCTTACTGCCATGAGAAGGGTAAGCTTCTCTATGCGTACGAATTTAACGGCTACTGGAAGGATGTAGGAACACTGAGTTCATATTGGGAGGCCAATATGGAGCTTATTGATATTGTTCCGGAATTCAATCTTTATGAGGAATACTGGAAGATATACACTAAATCCGAGATCCAGCCCCCGCAGTACTTCTCAAGAGACAGTAAGGTTGAGAAGAGCATCATAGGTGAAGGCAGCGAGGTATACGGAGAGGTTTACAATTCCGTTATCGGCTGTGGTGTTATGATCGGAAAGGGTACGGTTGTCCGGGATTCCATCATAATGAACCAGACGCAGATCGGTGACGGCTGTGAACTGTACAAGGCTATAGTCGCAGAGGACACCGTGATCGGCAATAATGTTAAGCTCGGAGTCGGTGAGGAAGCCGAGAATGACACAGCACCTCATATTTATAATCACGGATTGGTGACTGTCGGAGAGAGGAGTATTATTCCGGACGGAGTATCGGTCGGAAAGAACTCAGTAGTATTCGGCGAAACTACATCAGCGGATTACCCGGGAGGATACCTTCCCAGCGGAAAAACTTTGATCAAGGCAGGTGATTAATTTATGAGAGCAATCGGAATAATTTTAGCCGGCGGAAGCAATCATCGTATGGATGTCCTCTCCCAGAAGAGAGCCGTATGTGCGATGCCTATCGCGGGCAGTTACAGAAGCATCGATTTTACACTTAGCAATATGTCCAATTCCCATATCCAGAAGGTGGCTGTACTGACACAGTACAATGCCGGAAGCCTCAATGAACACCTTAATTCATCGAAGTGGTGGGATTTCGGACGAAAGCAGGGCGGTCTGTATGTGCTTACACCCGCAGTTACCGCAGATAACAGCAACTGGTATCGCGGAACAGCCGATGCGATTTACCAGAATTTGAGCTTTTTAAAGAAGAGCCACGAGCCTTATGTCGTAATTGCCAACGGCGATTGTGTATATAAGATGGACTTTAATAAAGTTTTGGAGTATCATATAGACAAGAAGGCTGACATTACGGTCGTATGTTCCGATCTTCCGGAAGGATCCGCTATAGAGCGCTACGGCACGATTACACTCGGCGAGGATAACCGTATCGAGGAATTCGAGGAAAAGCCTCTTCAGGCCAAGTCCAACATCGTATCCTGCGGTGTGTATGTGATCCGTCGCCGCCAGCTTATCGAGATGATTGAGAAGAGTGCCCTGGAGGACCGCTACGACTTCGTAAGAGACATCCTGATCCGCTATAAGGATATCAAGAGAATCTACGGATATAAGACCACGGATTACTGGAGAAACATTGCGGCAGTTGATGATTATTTCAACACCAATATGGATTTCCTCAAGAAAGAGGTTCGTGATTACTTCTTCCGCACACATCCCGATATCTATTCAAAGGTTGATGACCTTCCTCCCGCAAAGTACAATCCGGGAGCGCAGATCGCAAACAGCCTTGTATCCAGCGGATGTATCGTCAACGGTGTGATCGAGGATTCCGTTATATTCAAGAAGAGCTATATCGGAAACAATACGACCATCAGGAACTCGATCATATTGAATGATGTCTATATCGCAGATAATGTAACAATAGAGAACTGCATTATCGAGAGCCACAGTACCATCAAAGCAGGCTCCTACTACAAGGGAGACAACGGCGTTAAGATCGTCGTGGAAAGGAATGAACGGTACACTATCTAAGATATCATCCGTCGCATGGGAAGTTCTTCTTTAATGGAAGGATTTCCCGTGGGTGCGGATAATATAAAAAATTTCATATAGGAGTGTAGTACGAAATGGAAATTACGGATGTAAGAGTTCGCAAAACTACTAAAGAGGGTAAGATGAGGGCAATTGTCTCGGTAACCCTTGAGGATGAGTTTGTCATTCACGATATAAAAGTGATTGAAGGCGAACGCGGGCTATTCATCGCAATGCCAAGCAAGAAATCAGCGGACGGAGAATACCGTGACATCGCACATCCGATTAATTCAGCCACGAGAGAGAAATTACAGAATAAGATCCTTGAAGCGTATGAAAACGCCAAGGATGACGAAGGCACCGGTTCGGAACTGAACGAGTCGTAACGCGAAAAGCCCCTTTTTAAGGGGCAAAAAAATTGAATAATGTGTTAAAAAAATATCAAGAAGCAGGAAGACCGCCGGAGGGAAGTCAACCTGCTTTTTGGTGATAATGGGGATTTTAATTTTTTTGCTTAAGGCTTATAATTTGTAAGATACGGCAAAGGATAAAACATTTTCGGGCTTGCCGCCGGCTGCACCGAAGAACAAAAAGGAAGACAGGATGTACATTATAGCGGGGCTCGGAAATCCGGGCAGAGAATACGAAAATACAAGACATAACGCAGGCTTTAAAGCTATTGATGAAATCGCGAAAAAAGCCGGGATAGGCATAAGCGAAAAGAAGCATAAGGCACTGATCGGCAAGGGGGTTTTTGCGGGGGAGAAGGTGGTACTCGTAAAGCCGCAGACATATATGAATTTAAGCGGTGAGAGCATACGCGAAGTGACGGACTACTATAAAGTCGATGCGGAGAGTGAGCTTATCGTGATCTCCGATGACATAGATCTCGATATAGGACAGCTCAGGATAAGACCCAAAGGAAGTGCGGGCGGACACAACGGACTCAAGAATATAATACAGCATCTTGGTACGGAGAATTTTGCGCGGGTAAGGATAGGCGTCGGTGCAAAGCGCGCGGGCGGGGATCTTGTATCCCATGTCCTCGGAAGCGTTGCGGGGGATGACCTTGAGTTGTATGACGAAACGATAAAAAATGTTGCCGATGCCGTGGAGATGATGATCCTCGAAGGCACCGAAAAGGCAATGAACAAATACAATACAAAGAAAAAGAAATAATGAGAGCAATGTTTTCACCCCTTGAGCAGCTGTCTGATTTCGCTTCTGTAAGGGACACTTTAAAAAGAAAAAACAGTAAAGACATCATATCGCTGACCGGCTGTGTGGATGCCCAAAAGCTTCATATCATGCGGGCACTTTCCATAGGCAGCAAGGTTACGCTGATAGTCACATACGACGAGTTAAAGGCCCGGGATATATATGAGGAGTATCTCTTCTATGATCCAAAGGCCTGTTATTTTCCTGCGAAAGATCTTATTTTTTTTCAGGCGGATATAAGAGGCAACGAGCTTACAAAGCAGCGCATCCAGACCATGCGAAGGCTCTACGAGGGGGAGCCGGTAACCATTGTCACCACCTATGCCGCGCTTATGAATCCGGTTGTGGTAAAACAGACAGAGGATTCGGTGATCAGGCTTTCAAAGGATGATGAAATTGAACAGAAAAGCTTTGCAAAAAAGCTTGTAAAGCTGGGATATGAAAAGGTTCCCCAGGTTGAAGCCGCAGGACAGTTTGCAATAAGGGGAGATATAATCGATATATTTGACCTTACGGAGGAGAATCCCTTCAGGCTCGAGCTCTGGGGAGATACCATCGAGAGTATAAGGGAGTTTGACATATTGACCCAGCGCTCGATGGAGACAGTCGGTGAGATATCGATATATCCCGCCACGGAGCTCATACTCTCCGAGGATGAGCTCAGGGAGGGCATTGAACGGATCACGAAGGAAGGGGAAAAGCAGGAGAAAAAGCTTCGCGATGCCTTTAAAACAGAGGAGGCACACAGGCTTTCAACCTCGATAAAACAGCTTCGGGAGGAGGTTCTCGAGCTCTCCTTAAAGGTTAATCTCGACAGCTATATAAAGTATTTTTATGAGGACAACAAGGACGCTGAAATATTAAGTCTGCCCGAGTGGATAGCAAGACTCACGGATAACAAAGCCTTTATTTTTCTCGAGGAACCGGACCGGTTAAAGGAGCAGGCGGAGGCCGTATGGTTTGAATTTACGGACAGCTTTACCCACAGACTCCAGATGGGCTACTGTCTTCCGGGCCAGACGGGACTTGTATATACCGGCGCGGAGGTTGCGGCGAAGCTTGCAGTCTGCAATACGATATCGATCTCTACCTTAAGCGGCGGGATGGGATATTTTAAGGCGGCGTATAAATATGATATAGGAGCGAGAAACGCTCCGTCATACAACGGAAGCTTTGAGGCTCTCTCAAAGGACCTTGAGGGATACAGAAAGAAAAAATATAAGGTGCTTCTCCTCTCGCCCTCCAGAACAAGGGCAAGGCGTCTTGCGCAGGAGCTGTCGGATCTTGACATTCCCGCGGTATATTCAGAGGATGAGGACAGGGAGGTAGTAACCGGAGAAGTTCTTGTAAAATACGGGAGAATATCAAAGGGCTTTGAGTATCCGCTGATTAAATTCGTCGTCCTTGCGGAGACGGATATATTCGGCATACAGAGAAAGAAAAAGCGCCGCAAGTCCTCGTATCTTCAGGGACAGAAGATCAATTCGCTCGATGACCTTAAGCCGGGGGATTATGTTGTTCATGAGGTACATGGTCTCGGTGTATACAAGGGCATTGAGAAGGTTGAATCCGGCAGGATGATAAGGGACTATATCCGTCTCGAATACCGTGACGGAGGAGTTCTTTATGTCCTCGCGACGGAGCTTGACGAGCTCCAGAAGTACGCTTCCTCCGACGCGGAAAAGGTGCCTAAGATAAATAAGCTCGGTTCCAAGGAGTGGGAAAAGACAAAGACCCGGGTGCGCGAGGCGGCTTCGGGCGTAGCCCAGGATCTTGTGGAGCTGTACGCAAAAAGACAGAATATGCAGGGATTTATGTACGGCAAGGATACCGTATGGCAGCAGGAGTTTGAAGAGCTCTTCCCCTATGAGGAGACCGAGGATCAAAAGACTGCCATTGCCGATACAAAGGCTGATATGGAATCAAACCGCATAATGGACAGACTTATCTGCGGTGATGTCGGCTTTGGAAAGACAGAAATTGCGATAAGGGCGGCATTCAAGGCCGTGCAGGAAAACAAGCAGGTAGCATACCTTGTTCCGACGACAATCCTTGCGCAGCAGCATTTCAATACCTTTGCCCAGAGAATGAAGGATTTCCCTGTGAGAGTGGAGCTTCTCAGCCGGTTCAGGACTGCGGGGGAAATAAAGAAGGTAATTGCGGACCTTAAAAAAGGTCAGGTTGATATAGTTATCGGAACCCACAGACTGCTCTCGAAGGATGTGGAGTACAAGGACCTGGGGCTTCTTATAATAGACGAGGAGCAGCGCTTCGGAGTTGCCCATAAGGAGAAGATAAAAAAGCTTCGCGAAAATGTGGATGTGCTTACACTTTCCGCGACCCCGATCCCGAGAACGCTACATATGAGCCTTGTCGGAATAAGGGATATGAGTCTTCTTACCGAGGCGCCGAGTGACAGAGTTCCCATCCAGACCTTTGTATGCGAGTATAATCTTGAGATGATCCGGGAAGCGATAACCCGTGAGCTTGCGCGCGGAGGACAGGTTTATTATGTGTTCAACCGCGTAAACCAGATTGCGGAAACAGCCACCCGTATCGAGGAGCTGATCCCCGATGCGAGGGTGGCATACGCGCATGGCCAAATGCCGGAGCGTGAGCTTGAGGACATAATGTACGATTTTGTAAACGGCGAGATAGATGTGCTCGTATCGACAACGATAATCGAAACCGGAATGGATATTTCGAATGTCAATACTCTTATAATCCAGGATTCCGACAGATTCGGTCTCTCCCAGCTGTACCAGCTGCGCGGGCGTGTCGGAAGGTCAAACAGGACGGCGTATGCATTCCTTATGTACAATAAGAGCAAGATCCTCTCGGAGGTTGCGGAGAAAAGACTCGAGGCGATAAGGGAATTTACCGACCTCGGAAGCGGATTTAAGATCGCAATGAGGGATCTTGAGATAAGAGGCGCGGGAAATCTCCTCGGAAAGACCCAGCACGGACATATGGAGGCGGTGGGTTACGAGCTTTACTGCAAGATGCTCGGCGAGGAGGTTGCCAAGCTGAAGGGTATAAAGATCGAGGAATCCTTTAACACGGTTATAAACTTAGGTGTGGATGCTTATATCCCCCAGGAGTACATATTCAATGAGGAGCAAAAGCTTGATATGTACAAGAGGATAGCGGGGATCGAGACAGAAAAGGAAAAGGATGAAATAAAGGACGAGCTTATCGACAGGTACGGAAGCGTACCTCCGTCTGCGGAAAATCTTTTAAGGATCGCGCTTATAAGAGCCGCGGCCCACAGGCTCTATATTACCGAAGTAAGAAACTCCGAGGGGCAGATAATCTTTACCTTCAAGCCGGATGCGAAATTAAACGGAGAGAAGGTTCCGGATGTTATGATTAAGTGCGGTAAGAATATGAAGTTCTCGCCATACGGAAAGCCCAGCTTTGTATACAGCTACGAGAAGGCGACTCTTGTAGAAAAGGAAGAGGCGCAGCTCCTTGAACTGACGGAGTGGCTGCTCGGGGAGATGGCGGTGCTAAGAACGGAGCCTGAGGGTAAAGCGGAATAAGATCAGTGTGCGGTTTCTTCATCCGATACCCTTGCGTCGGTGTCCGAATCCAGGTCTTCCGGCGCGGGAACGGGAAGATAGTTTCTCGCGGTCCATACTATGAGGCGCGCGAGTTCATCCGGAGTCTCGGGAACTCCTTCGCTTAAACAGGTAAAAATATCATCGGCGGTGTTTTCCTTTGCCGGATCGGTATCCGGTATGGAGGAGGCACCGCCGTTTTTGCATACCTGCTCTCCGTAAGTCAGCATGGTCTGCGAAACATTGTTCCTCATGATTATATCCTCGGCACCGAGCTCTACGGAGACCACGGTATGTACGCCGTCAGCCCTGGTTACCGCTACCGCGCTTACAAGGCAGCAGCCGGCCTTGTTGGTCGTACCTGTCTTAAGACCGATACAGCCCGGCATATTCCGAAGCATCGGATTTGTGTTGTAAACGGTTCTGTCAAAGGAAGGAAGATATTTTGCGGCGCTTGAGGTTATTTCGGTTACCTGTGGGTAAGTGGAAAGGATATAACATACAAGCTTGAACATATCATTGGCGGTCATGTAGTTTTGTACCTTGCTCTCAAAGGCTTCATCGGTATACACGGGAAGCCCGTTGCAGGTATAAAATCTTGTTCCTTCGGAGAGACCGAGATCGGAAGCCTTGCGGTTCATAAGTCTGACGAAGTTATCCTCCGAACCGGCGACTGCCTCGGCAAGGGCAAGGGTGCATTCGTTGCTCGAGGGAAGGAGCATGGCGTATATAAGGTCGGACACATTGGCGGAAGTTCCCTCGGGAATAAGGAAAATCCGGTCTATGGAATTTGACAGCTTTTGGACATTTGAGGAGGTCATGACAGTATCTTCGAGGGAAAGCTCCCCACGGGTTACGGCATCCATAACAACGGTGTATGCCATGAGCTTTGTTGTACTTGCTATCGGAACGGATATGTCGGGGCAGTAGGAATAATAGACCTCGCCGTTTGTCGCATCGCCCACCAGCACGGAGTTTGTCGCGTAGAAATATCCGGAGGCTTCAAGCGCTTCCGGGTCGATGGAAAGGGGAGAAGAGGGGTCGATGTAGAGCTCTCCGCCCTCAAAATGCATAGAGACTCCAAGGATGAGCACAAGGTCTGCGAGGTACATATAGCAGTCGTATTTTTCCGTCTCTTCGTCCATGTAAATGAAGGTATAATAATGTCTTGTGGAGCCGTCAAGATTAAAATAGTTTCTTGCCCGTATGTATTCCTTTGCGCTGCGGTCCCTTACAAGCAGGGCAAAGCGGGAGCCTTCGCCGCCGACAGGGGTATAGGTTCCGCCTTTTGAAAGCCTTACTCCGTCAGACTCGACCGCAACATCGAATTTCGCATCGGTTCCGGAGAGGGCGGCGGCCATATCTCTGAGAGACACATAGGAGGCGCCGTCATAATACATATCGATATATTTTACATTGAAGGTATCTCCGCCCCCGATATGGACGGTGAGATTTCTCTGGTACTCCGTGTCCTCGCCTGCCGCGTAAACAGGGTTTAAGAAGCCGTGAACCGACATAAGCAGTGAAAAGAGAAGTATAAAAACCAGGCCGGACTTAAGAGATTTGTTGAACTTGTACATATATATTTACCTCAGTGCTTTTTATATACCGCGGGATAGTCATAGAGAAATCCGAATCCCTCGTCCGTACCGTTCATCGATTCGCCTAAAGACTCCGCCCCGGTTTCGGATATTTTCGCGGTTATCATAAGATAATCATCCTTGGTAAAGAAGGTCTCGTTTATGGTCTTTCCGGAAAGGGTTCTGCTTAAGACTCCATCCTCTGCCGAATAGCTTCCGTTTGTATTGTACATTTCTTCAAGCGCGGAGAGCGTGGGTAAAAGCTCGGGACCTTTGTCGGATAAATATTCCTCCGCGGTCATTCCGAGAGCCTCCTCTATGAGTTCATCCACCGTCTTTCCGACCTCGTTTAAATCTGTTCCGGCGTTTGACAGCCTGTTTTCGAGGAAACTGTTTAATCCCGATACCGCAATCCGGGCGGCAGCAGTTTTAGCCTCATTGTAACTCTCCTCATCGATCTTTTCGGAGAATTTACCGTCCTCGGAGAGTTTAAGGATCACCCTTACTTTCACATCACCGTCCGCAAATTCTACGCTTCCAGCGGTAGTGGGGTCGGCAAACCAGGTATTCATCTCTTCGATCACATATCCGCGAAGGTCTATTTCGCGTTCCCAGCTTCCTATATAGCTTGTGTCCTTCGCAAAATAGTATTTGTATGCGAGAAGACCTCCGCCGGTCAAAAGGATCAGCAGGAGGAATATTACCATAAATACAAGAAATCCGTTTGTCTTTTTCATAATGCTTTCCTTACCGTGATTTATGATGCGACGAAATAAATTCGTTCACTATATTAAAATACAACTCACAAACAATACTACCATAAAACGGGGTGTAAATCAAAAACATGGGGAAGAGATTCTTGAGTAATACACTTTGTGAATAATATACAAAGAAGGAAACTATTTTTGTGTATTTAGTTTCTTGCGAAAAATAAAACGCTTATAATATAATGGAAACTGTAAAAACAAAATAAGTTTCCAAAGTGGCATCGGAATAAAGAGATTGGAATAAAAAATTTGAAAAAAAGCGACCGGAATAAAAGAGCGCCGGAATAAGACAGACTGGAACAAGAGAGGCTGAAAATGAAAGGAAGAAGCGAGCAGCAAATACATATCCTTGAAGGAACCATACGGGTCTTTAACAAGAAGGGCATGAAGTTTACGATGGATGACCTTGCCAAAGAACTGGGGATGAGCAAGAAGACCATATATGTTTCCTATAAGGATAAGCAGGGATTGTTCTTTGATATGGTGGATTACCTCTTCGATAACATAAGCGAGAAGAAGCGGGAGGTGGTAACCGATGGTGATCTGACCACCGTTGAGAAGATAAGAAGGATATTGGGAGTTATGCCTGAGAGCTACTCGGAGATAGACTTCCGCCAGCTCTATATGCTTAAGGACAAATATCCGGTACTCTACAGCCAGGTGGAAAAGAGACTTGAGACGGGCTGGGAGGAGACCATCGCTCTTATCGAGCAGGGAAAGAAAGAGGGCGTGATAAGAGATGTTCCGATCTTTCTTGTAAAGACGATGCTTGAGGCTTCGCTGGAACAGTTCTTTGCAAGGGATATTCTTGTGACAAACAAAATAAGCTATAACGATGCACTCGAAGCCGTTGTTGATATCCTCGTTGACGGGATAGCAGTAAAGCAGCCCCAAAAAGCTGTAACAAAAAAGAAATGAAAAGGTATTTAAGACTGAGCCGACCGGCATAAAAGGAGGAAACCGTGGAAAGATCAAAAATAATATTCGGAAATGAAATGCCCCAGGGGGTATACAACAAGGCAGTCCGATCAAAAAAGAAATATGCGAAAAAGTACGGGGATGACTCGGCGGCCGATTACCCTGTAAAGATCGAAAAGAATAAATATATCGGAGACTACCTCGGTGTAAACAATGTCCTTGTGGGGGACCTTAAGCAGAACGCGCATTATGTGGAGGAGGACAACCTGCCGGCGCTTGACTGGGATACGGAAAAAGGAATCATAGTCGGAAACATAAGGATGGGCTTCGGACATTACCGCATATCGATGGCAATTGCCTCGGCTGCAAAGCACATGGGCTATACTCCGTATTGGATGGATCTTAATTCATACAGGGAGACAACCTGCACAAAGGTTATAGGAGCGCAGAACGATCTGTACTCACTGGGCTCAAGACTCTCAAAGAACCCCATCTTTAACAAGCTTGTCTGGGAACCCATGAACTACGAAGGCTTCAGAGCGTTTTCCTACAATGCTGCCGACCAGAAAAATGCGGAGCTTATGGCTCCTGTTTACAGGAATGTTCCAAAGGGTATTCCGGTTGTGGGAACCCATGTATGGCCCGCACAGGCGGCAATCCATGCAGGGATGAAATATGTCGTAAATGCGATCCCCGACAACTGGCCGATGGCGCTTCACTACGCGGAGGGCGCGGTTCATACGGTTCAGTGCCGGAATGCATACCAGGGTTATAAGATATGCAACGGAATGATGAAAAAGAAGGTTTGCAGACCGATGCCGGAGGGAAGTCTTGTTTACACCGGACATTATATCGATCATGAGCTCGTTGCAAATATAGAAGCTGATTGTGAAGCGAGAATAAAGAGACAGACCGGTGGAAAGCCGATGAGATTTTTGCTCACCATCGGCGGAGCCGGTGCCCAGAAGGAGATATTTGCCGCTATAATAAAATATCTTCTTCCGTACATAAAGGATAAGAAGGCGGCACTCTATGTAAATGTGGGAGATTACCGTAATGTATGGGATCAGCTTAAGGCTGAAATCCCGGGAATGGCTGAGCTTACTTCGGAACATATGGACGACTGGAACGATACCGTAAAATTCGCCTCGGGCGCACTCTCGGAAGATACAGAGGTTACAGGTATCCACGGCTTCTGGCACAGGAATATTTTTGAGGCGGTCTATTGCACGAACCTTCTTATGAGAAGCTGTGATGTGCTTGTTACCAAGCCGAGTGAGCTGGCGTTTTATCCGGTGCCGAAGCTGTTCATAAGGCGTGTGGGAAAGCACGAGATGTGGGGAGCGATCCACTCCGCAGAGATGGGAGAGGGGACGCTCGAGTGCAGAGATATTCCCCATACCCTTCAGATGGTGGAGGAGTTTATGACTTCGCCTTCACTTCTCAAGGATATGTGTGAGGCGATAGTAACAAACAAAGGTATCGGTCTTTACGATGGAGCGTACAGGGTCGTAGAGATCGCGATGGGTTTAAAGGGTAATAACTAAGAAGCGTAACAGGTTGGAGTATTAAGAAGGAGACTATTATGGAACAGGGTAAGAAAAAGCTTACAGGAAAAGAAAAGTTTGCCTATGGTATCGGTGCTGTGGGCAAGGATATGGTTTACATGCTCTCGGCAAGCTATATCCTTTACTATTATCAGGACATTATGGGAGTGTCCGCATGGGTTATGGGTATAATCCTTCTCATCGCCCGCGTATTCGATGCTTTCAATGATCCTCTTATGGGAGTGCTTGTGGCAAAGACAAAGACAAAGTGGGGCAAGTTCAGACCCTGGCTTTTTATCGGAACGCTGACAAATGCCGTGATACTATTCCTTATGTTTGCGGCACCTCCCTCACTGTCCGGAAGCGGACTTGTTGCTTATGCAGCGGCATTCTACATCCTTTGGGGCGTTACATATACAATGATGGACATTCCCTACTGGTCGATGGTTCCCGCGTTTACCGACGGCGGCAAAGAGCGTGAGAATATGTCCGCTCTGGGAAGAACCTGTGCAGGCGTTGGCTCTGCGATCGTTACCATTGTCACCGTACTTGCGGTTTCCGCTTTGGGAAATGCCGCCGTTGGAAAGAGTGCCGACAATGAGACTCTTACCGTTACGGACACAACCGCTTATGTTGTGGAGATGGATGAGACAGGAGCAGCCACCGGAAATGTAAAGACTCTTACCGGCGGAGCGACTCTCGGAATAACCGCCAACAAGGCAGAGTTTGAGAATGCAATTTCATTCACAACCAGCAACGCAAAATATGACATTACTATCGGAAACCTTGTTTTTTCAAGTGAAGCCAAGGATGCCCTTACGGTCAATGAATTTGATGTTGTTATGGATGATAAGGACGGAGAGGCTGTAATCGCGGTATATGTTTCCGAAGAAAACTATGCGAAGATATCAGAGAGCGATGGGATGACGACCTATCTTTCCTCGAAGAAGGAGGTTGAGAGAGTCGGATTTAAATGGTTCTCGCTCATCGTAGCGGTTCTGTTCTTTGGATTTATCCTTATCACCTGCCTGTTTATCAAGGAAAAATCAACGGTGGATGTGCAGACTGCCAAGGTCAGCGATATGTTCAAGGCGCTCCTTCAAAACGACCAGGCGATGGCGATGGTTATAACGATAGTGCTTGTAAATTCAGCCACCTACATCACATCAAACCTGCTCATATATTTCTTTAAGTACGATCTCGGAGGCTCAAACTGGCAGGGAGATTACACCACATTCAACACATTTGCCGGAGCCTGCCAGATACTTGCGATGATGGCATTTTTTCCGCTGCTCAGGAAATTCTTTAACACCATGAAGATTTTTTACATCTGTATTTTCTCGGCCATAGGCGGATATGTGATCCTGCTTATCATGGCGCTTGCGGGAACAAGCAGTGTATATCCCTTCCTCGCACCCGGATTTTTCATCATGGCAGCGGTTGGAATGTTGAATGTTATAGTTACGGTATTTCTTGCAAACACTGTAGATTACGGCGAGCTTAAGAACAATCGCCGCGATGAGTCGGTAATCTTCTCGATGCAGACATTTGTTGTTAAGCTTGCATCCGGAATCGCTGCTCTTGTTGCATCGATATGCCTCTCAATATTTAATATAAGCGAATCGGGCAGTACATACGCTTCCCAGGGTGGAGAGGTCATTGACGGTATGAGATGCTATGGGCTTAAGAGCTATATTGCCGATATAATGGCAAATGGGGTGACAGTGGTTTCAAACAATTCAGTCATCGGACTTCGCTTTGTAATGACTGTTCTGCCGGTATTCGTCCTTGTGGTAGCTCTTATCATCTTTAAGGCAAGATATAAGCTCACGGATGAAAAACTCGAGGAGATTACAAAGGAGCTTGCATCGAAGAAGGCAAAAGCATAAAAAAATGACACTTATGACTTATGCAATATGGTGAAGTCGTATAGTGAATATTTGTGAGTATTTATATGGGTAATAAATTGACATCGACTAAACGCGATTGATATTATATTACCCATAGGAAACCACGAAGCCAAGGCGGCTGATCTCACATCCTGACGAAAGGAGGTAAAAATCCCGGAGAAAGGAGGTGAGAGCTATGGAGATATTGAGTCTGATATTTAAAGGACTGAATGTTCTTCTGTCTGTTTTTAAACTGCTGTACGAAGTACACAGGGATAAAAAAAGAGCCGCCACTGACAGCAACAGTGACGGCAATGCTACCAAGTAGCATCTAAACCACATTGAGGTCAGCCGCTTTCGTGGCTTTCCTTTTATATAAAGATAGCATAATTTTTTTGATACCGCAATTATTTTATGGCTTTTGAGGGAATATTCCACATTGCAAAAAGGTAAATTGGTAACAGGTACATTAAAGAAGACAACTAAGAAAGAGGGCAGGAATGATACGCGTAACGGACAATAAGGGCTTTATTCTCGAAACCGGTTCAACATCATACATATTCAGGATCCTTCCCACCGGGCAGCCGGAGCATCTTTACTACGGAAGGAAAATAACGATCCCGGAGGGTGCTGAGGAGGGAACGCTGGATGCGCTTACGGAAAAACACGCTTTCTATCCCGGAAATACGACCGGTTACGACCAGGAGCACCTTATGTATTCACTTGAGGATATGCGCCTTGAAATGTCAGCCTACGGAAAGGGCGACATAAGGGAACCCTTTGTATGCATTTGGCATGCGGACGGAAGCACCACATCGGACTTTGTTTACGAGGGCTATGAGATAAAGGATGGTACACTGGATCTTGGGGATATGCCCGCATCCTATGATGAAGGCAATAAGGCAAAGACGCTTACGGTCATTTTAAAAGACCGCTCCTACGACCTTACTCTTTATCTTAATTATGTTGTTTATGAGGACTGCGATGTTATAACAAGGAACGCCGGGCTTGTAAACAACAGCAGGAATAAGATAATTCTTGAGAGACTTATGAGTATGCAGATGGATTTTGACCGGGCGGGATATGTGTTTACCACATTCCGCGGAGCATGGGCAAGGGAGATGCAAAGGGATGACTGCCTTGTGACAGGGGGAAAGCATATCGCCTCCTCCATGACCGGGACCAGCTCGAACAAGTGCAATCCCTTCTTTATGCTCCATCCTCTTGAGACGAGTGAGGATTCCGGTGAAGTATATGGGTTTAACCTTGTATACAGCGGAAATCACTATGAGTGCGTTGAGGCAGGCGCGTTTGGAAAAACAAGAGTTGTTTCCGGAATAAATCCGGAGGGCTTTAAGTTTCTTCTCGGGGAGGGGGATTCCTTCCATACCCCCGAGGCAGTCATGACCTACAGCGCCTGTGGTTACAACGGAATGAGCAAAAATATGCACCACTTTGTCCGGGAACACATAGTCCGGGGCGAGTGGAAGCACAAAACGAGACCGGTTCTTTTAAACAGCTGGGAGGCTGCATATTTTGACATAAACGAGCATAAGCTTACTAAGCTGGCAAAGGCAGGAAAGGAAGTCGGTATCGAGCTTTTCGTTATGGATGACGGATGGTTCGGGGAGAGGGACAATGATTCAACCTCCCTTGGGGATTGGGATGTAAACCCCAGGAAGCTTCCGGGCGGATTAAAGCATCTTGCGGAGAAGATAAACGGATTAGGGCTTGATTTTGGTATCTGGGTAGAGCCGGAGATGATAAGCGTAAAGAGCAGGCTTTATGAAGCACATCCGGAGTGGTCGGTAGAAATACCCGGTAAGCCCCACAGTGAAGGGCGTAACCAACGGTTACTTGACCTTTCGAATCCGGAAGTACAGGATTTTATTATAAATAAGATGAGCGAGGTGTTTTCCTCGGCGAACATATCGTATGTAAAGTGGGATATGAACCGGATATTCTCGGATTATTTCTCACAGAGCCTTCCTGCCGACAGGCAGGGAGAACTTGCCCACAGATATGTGCTGGGACTGTACCACTGTATGAAAACTCTGACAGAGAGATTCCCCCATATCCTTTTCGAGGGGTGCAGCGCCGGAGGAAACAGGTTCGACCTCGGAATACTTTCATATTTCCCCCAGATATGGGCGAGCGATGATACGGATGCCATGTGCAGGCTCAGCATACAGACCGGATACAGCTACGGTTATCCCATGTCCACCGTAACGGCTCATGTCTCGGATTGTCCGAACCACCAGACGCTCCGGACAACTCCCCTCGAGACCAGATTTAATGTGGCTTCCTTCGGAGTGCTCGGATATGAGTGCAATCTCTGTGACATGAAGAAGGAGGAGGTCGCCGCTATAAAGGCGCAGATTGAGCTTTATAAGGAGTGGAGAGAAGTATTGCAGTGGGGCGATTTCTACCGAGGAAAGGGTTCCGCGGCAATGCCGCAGGTAAGTGCTTCCATGAGCGGCGCAGCTGCCGTGCCCTTCGAAAGCGGGAACTTTTCCGAGTGGACCTGTGTTTCGTCCGATAAAAAGAAGGCAGTCGGGATGGTTATGCAAAGACTTGTGGTCCCGAACTCTCCCTTCCACTGTTACCACGCGAGGGGCTTGAGCGATGGGGAGCTTTACCATTTTTACAACAGGGCGCTGAAGATCGATGTAAGGGAATTCGGAGACCTTGTAAATACGGTGGCTCCGATACATGTAAAAAAAGACGGACTGCTCATCGATATGATCGCGAAGTTTGTTAAGATGGACGGTGAGACCGAGGATGTGACCGCAAGCGGAGATACGCTTATGAACGGCGGGGTGCACTTAAAGCAGGCCTTCGGTGCCACCGGATATAACGGGGAAGTCAGACATTTCCAGGATTTCGGCTCAAGAATATATTTTATGGAGCAGGTATAAAACTATACCTTTGTCTTTGTTTAAAGAAAGAGATCGTTTGCGGAAATCTGTCATGGGTTTATTATGTTCGATAGTGTTTTTTTGAGAACAATATGTTACAATTAAGATTAATGACAGACAGCTTTTGTTAACTTCGTTCTGATAGTCGTGAGGTCAGTATTATGCTTGGATCGGTGACCGGTTATTACGAGAATTATACACCTGCCGCAGATGTGCTTGTAATCGCAATAGGAATAGTTTTTATTATTCTTATAAGAAATGCATATATAAACAGAACAAGAGGTTTTCTGTATCTGCGCTTTATAATCGGGATACTTATGCTGTCCGCCGCAGCGGATCTTATATATAATGTCTCGATGAGCAGGTTTTTGGGGGTTGCCCCGAAGATAGTTCATTATTTCTTCAGATCCGCGTACCACATAGGACTTTTTTCTACTATGTGGCTGTTTGTGCTGTACGCAAAGGATCTGCTGGGGCTGGATAAAAAGACGGGGCGACCGTATTTCCATCTGGCGGCGGTAGGCTTTTATATCATCGTTTTCAACGAGATCGCCGGTACGGTGTTCAAGTTCGGATTCTATATAGATAATGCCGATAATATCCACATGGGCTTCCCGATCTTTCCCTTCGGTTACATGTATTATATTGTCATACTTTCCGTCATGGTCTTTAAACACCGGAGCCGCTTTATACGGCAGGTTGTGGCGAGCGTTACCGGGACGGTTATCGTATCGGTGGTTATAATGGCAATCCAGCAGCTCTACAGACAATCTTCGTTTACTGCCGCGACCTTCCTTTTCCCTGTGTACGCCCTCCTTTACCATGTGCATTCAAATCCGTATAATATCGAGATCGGTACGGTCAGCGAGAGCGCGTTTGAGGAAAGGATCGGGGAGAGCAGGACAAGAAAAGAAAAGCTGTATCTTATGAGCCTTTATATGCATGACTTTGAGGGAAAGGGAAGAAAATACCCGCCAGAGATACAGGGCACGATCCGCTATTTTTCATCAAGATTCTTCAAGTCTGCTACGCTTTTCCAGATATCCGGCGGACACATGATCATGGCTGTTGATACGCTGAAAAACCCGGACTATCTCGAGAGCGGACAAAAGATGCTCGATGAGTTCAATCGTGTATACCCGCGGTACAAGATCGATTACAAGATAGTATATACCGGGACTTATGATCTGCTTAACAAGGACAACGATTATATCGGCTATATAAGCTTTCTCCATGACAGGATGCCGCAAAACAGTTTCCTCGCGGCTGACGAAAAGGATGTAAAGGATTATCTTAAGTACAAATATATAGTTGACGAGCTCGCGGACATAGCCTTAAAGAACAACTATGAGGACGAGAGAGTCCATGTATATTGCCAGCCGGTCTTTAATATAAGATCAAAAACCTTTGATACGGCCGAGGCACTTATGAGGCTTGTGCTTCCGAAAACCGGAATGATCTATCCGAACGAGTTTATTTCCATCGCCGAGAAAAACCAGTATATCGGGGTGCTTACAAAGATCATCCTTTTCAAGACCTGTAAACAGATACGGTATATGCTCGACAAGGGATATAATGTAAAGCGGATATCGGTTAATTTCTCTGTTTACGATATCAGAGAGGACAGCTTCTGCGAGACAGCAGAGAGTATTATAAAAAGTAATGGAATTCCCTTCGGAAAGATAGCGATAGAGATTACGGAATCCCAGAACGAAAAGGATTTCGAGCTTATAAAGACAAGGATCGAGGAGCTTAAAGAAAGCGGAATAAAGTTCTATCTCGATGATTTTGGAACCGGTTATTCAAACTTTGAAAGGATCATGGAGCTTCCTTTTGATATAGTAAAATTTGACCGCTCGCTGGTAATTGCTTCGGGAATCGACGACCGTTCGAAAACGATGGTTTCAAACCTTGCAAGGATGTTTAAGGATGTTAATTATTCCGTCCTCTATGAGGGAGTTGAGGATGAAAACGATGAGAGCCGATGCATAGATATGGAGGCAAAATATCTCCAGGGTTATAAATATTCAAAGCCTATCCCGATCGAGAGACTTACGGAATATTTCGAGAAAATCGGATAAGCTCTCAGCAAACGGGTATTTCGTAAAAAAACGGATCAGACTGCAACATTTGAAGACAAAATTCGTATATATTATCAGATAGGAAAGCCGGAATGCCAAGTACTTCCGGCTTTTGCTTACATAAGGGACTTTTTTGGGAGTCCTTTGTAAGATTCTTAAGAGGGAGAAAAATGGAAGACTCTAAAATTGTAGACCTGTACTGGGCGCGGGATGAGAGAGCGATAACAGAAACCTCGGTCAAGTATTCGAGGTATCTTAAGAAGGTTGCGTTCAATATCCTCGCAGACAACGGCGACTGTGAGGAATGTGAGAATGATACCTATATGCGGGCATGGAATGCAATGCCCGATGACAGGCCGGAGCTGCTCTCCTCTTATCTCGCGAGGATAATAAGAAATCTTGCGATCGATATTTTCAGAAAGAGAAACAGTATGAAGAGGAAGGATTCGGAATACGCGCTGTCGATAGATGAGCTGGATGAGATGATACCCTCCGGAAGCACCGTGGAGCAGGAGGTGGAGGGGAAGCTCCTCTCCGGGGCAATATCGGATTTCCTTAGGACAAGGAAGGCTGAAAAGAGAAACATCTTTATAAGCCGGTATTTTTACTGCGACGCAATAAAGGATATAGCGGAGAACGCCGGGATGAAGGAAGTGTCGGTAAGGAGCGTACTTTTAAGGGAGAGGGAAGCGCTGAGGGAATATCTTAAGAAGGAGGGCTTTGCGGTATGAATACGGATGCTGACAGAAAAAAGCCGGAGGCTGAAGCTATAATGGATGCCATAGGCAATATCGATGAGGACCTCCTCATGGAGGCGGACAGATTCCGCACCGGACAAAAGCCGGCTGAATATACCCACGGCTCATCCGGAAAAGGACGAGGCCTTCATGCTCCCGGGAAGGCGGGAAGGCTGAGGTACATAGCCCTTCCCATCGCCGCTGCGGCAGTGCTCTTTATAGGGGTTATCATATTCGTAAAAGGCGGACCTTTGAGTCTCAAAATGGGAGGAGCGTCTATGGACACGGCTTCGCAAACCGCTCCGGCAGAATATGCCATGGCAGAGGACCCCTCCTTTGCTGAAGAGACATCGGGAGCCGCCGCAGAA
Organism: Lachnospiraceae bacterium; assembly: GCA_017479285.1. Taxonomy (GTDB): domain Bacteria; phylum Bacillota; class Clostridia; order Lachnospirales; family Lachnospiraceae; genus AC2028. The sequence goes on along the minus strand of JAFVCL010000019.1, from coordinate 22,151 downwards.
AAGGAAGCGGAAAGCTATGAGGAGGAATTTAACGGTTATCCGATAGCGGAATCGGCTGAGACTACAGAAGCGACGGATGCGGCTTTAAATATGGAAGCGGCAGAGGGAGAAGCCTTAGAAACGGGAGAATCAAAGCTGCCGGAAATCACACTTCCGGATGAGTGGAAGGCGTCTGGCTGTATAACGAGTGTGCCTGTAAGCGCGGAACTGTACAGGAATATTGAATTTGATGACAGCGGTGCTCCGATGGGAAACCCGGAAATAACAGACAACCACACTTCTTCGGAGTTTATAAAGTCGGCAGGGTGTGAGGAGCTGGGTGAGGGCTGGTATTACATACTGACGCTGCAAAAGCATGACCTTACAGGCGACTATTGGGTCTTCCTTTTCGTAAACAGGGATTCGGATGTATACTATGAGCTCTCACTGTCGGCAGAATGCTTTTCCGAGGAGGAAGCCGAGGAGATAGCAGGAAGCGTGAGGCTGAAATAGGAGTTTATACTGTGAATGTAAAAATAGCGGTGCACACATTATTAAAATATCTTCACAAAGAATTAAACATACTGCATATAAAATGTTTTTATATAGTTCTGATCTTTTGCACTTTTTTGCTATCCGGTTGTGCGAATCAGATTGATGATGACCATGCCGGGAATCGTCGCGGCTTTGACACGCGTGTTGTCTGCGGAGAGTATCTATTCGCTTATATAACAAATGAAAATAGCGTTTACTGTGTTACCGGTTACTATGACGAACCGGTAGGACGAACAATCCCGGAATCCGGGGACACTATAAAAATCTTTGCTGACGGAACCAATATAGTATTTTAAAAAAGAGCGGTCATGTTCTTATTTACGATACCTTGTCGGATGAGTACATAACCGATGTCAATAATACGGATACTCCAAAGGATAACAGATTGGCTTCACTGCTGTCTCTATACAGTAAATACAGTGGACAAATACAGGATCTGTACCTTGCGGAAATGGGAAGCACTGCTGTTAAGGTGGACGGAAAATGGATATGTTTCTTTGAGGAAGATTTTAATTGGGTCGATTGGGACGATCTAAATAAGCTTGAGCAGGAGTACGGAGTTTATCAGATGGAGCTGAAAAACGATGGTACAGTTTTAACACATATTGTTATAAATACGCCGCAAACACAATCCGAAGATCCGGAGGAGTGGAAAGATATAACCGATATAGCTTTAGGCTATGTTCCGTTTGGTATTTCCTCGGACGGAAAAGCGCATTCTACAAATTATAACTATGGTGATGCGTCCGATGTTTCAGATTGGGAAAAATTAGTACAAATATCAGCCTCTCCGGGTATAACGGCGGGGCTGAAAAATGATGGGACGGTCGTTATCCGAAGTCCGAACAACAGCAAATGCTTTGAAGCAGAAAACTGGAGCGATATACAATACATAAAAACCACTCCGTTTTACATTTTGGGGATTGATACGAACGGAGATTTCTTCTTTACAGATTCAGATGTGATCAATGATATTTACGGTTATTTAAAAAATAATATGTATCCTGAAATCATTTAGCTTTTTCTGCCGGAAAATATAGGCAATTGACATTTTGCACAAATTTATTCCGTTTTTTTAGACACAATATTTAGTTACAAAATATTTACAAAGCCACTATATCTTGTTAGAATAGTATCCGCAGGGCATAAAAGGGGGAAGTTTCGCTCTGTCGCATCGGCATTATGTAAACCGATCGTTTATTTCCAAAGGAGAGAGAATTCTAACATGAAGATCATCAAGCGAAGCGGAGCGGAAGTCGAATTTGACAGACAAAAGATCATTACCGCAGTCACAAAGGCAAATAACAGCGTTATACCCAGCGAGAGGATGACAGACCTTCAGATACGCCGTATTGCGGAGGATGTGGAGATCGCGGTTTCAAATATGAACCGTTCTCTTGGCGTGGAGGAAATTCAGGATATCGTCGAGAACCAGATAATGAATCAGCGCGCTTTTGAGGTTGCGCGTCATTACATTACCTACCGCTATACCCGTGAACTTGTCCGTAAATCGAACACCACCGACGAGCAGATACTTTCCCTCATTGAGTGCAACAATGAGGAGGTTAAGCAGGAAAACTCCAACAAGAACCCTACCATTGTCAGCGTACAGCGCGATTATATGGCAGGTGAGGTAAGCAAGGACATTACCCGCCGTTTCCTTATACCTAATGACATTGCCCAGGCTCACGAGCAGGGTATTATACATTTCCATGATGCGGACTATTTTGCCCAGCACATGCATAACTGCGACCTCGTAAACCTCGAGGATATGCTCCAGAACGGCACCGTTATAAGCGGAACGATGATCGAGAAGCCCCACAGCTTTTCGACCGCCTGCAACATCGCGACCCATATAATCGCCCAGGTTGCATCCTGCCAGTATGGAGGACAGAGCATTTCCCTTACCCATCTTGCACCCTTCGTTGATGTGAGCCGCAGGAAGATCCGCGAGCAGGTTGCGGAAGAATTAAAGGATTTAAATGCGACCTCCGAGGATATTGAGCGTATTACCGACAAGCGCCTTCGGGAGGAAGTGAAAAACGGCGTCCAGATGGTTCAGTACCAGGTCGTAACCCTTATGACGACCAACGGTCAGGCCCCCTTCGTTACCGTGTTTATGTATCTTAACGAGGCGAGGAACGACCAGGAGAAAAAGGATCTCGCGCTTATAATCGAGGAGATGCTGAAGCAGCGCTATGAGGGCGTAAAGAACGAGAAGGGCGTGTGGATAACACCCGCATTCCCGAAGCTTATCTATGTTCTCGAGGAGGACAATATCCACGAGGACAGCGAGTATTATTACCTTACAAAGCTGGCTGCAAAGTGTACCGCAAAGAGACTCGTTCCGGATTATATATCCGAAAAGATAATGCTTAAGAACAAGATAGACAAAAACGGTGAGGGACATTGCTACACCTGCATGGGTTGCAGAAGCTTCCTTACCCCTTATGTCGACGAGAACGGAAAGCCCAAGTACTACGGGCGCTTCAACCAGGGCGTTGTCACGGTGAATCTCGTTGATATCGGTCTTTCCGCGGAGAAGAATCTCGACCGTTTCTGGGAGATATTTGACGATAGGATGAAGCTCTGCCACAAGGCCTTAAGAGCGAGACATGAGAGGCTTCTCGGAACTTTATCGGATGTCGCTCCCATCCTTTGGCAGCACGGAGCGCTCCTTCGTCTCAAGAAGGGCGAGACCATAGATAAGTACCTTTACGGTGGATATTCAACTCTCTCGCTGGGATACGCCGGACTCTGGGAGTGTGTGTACAGCCTTAACGGAAAGAAGCTTACGGAGCCCCAGGGCAAGGAACTCGGTCTCCAGATAATGAGGAAGTTAAACGAATACACCGCGCGCTGGAAGGCTGAGGAGAATATCGACTATTCACTCTACGGAACCCCGCTTGAGAGCACGACCTATAAATTCGCAAAGTGCCTCCAGAAGCGTTTCGGTATTATCGAGGGTGTTACCGACAAGAATTACATCACAAACAGCTATCATGTCCATGTTACAGAGCATATAGACGCGTTTACCAAGCTTTCGCTGGAGTCCGAATTCCAGGCGCTTTCTCCCGGAGGAGCGATCAGCTATGTCGAGGTTCCGAATATGCAGGATAACCTTGAGGCGGTGCTTTCGATAATCAAGTATATCTACGATCACATTATGTACGCGGAGCTTAATACCAAGAGCGATTACTGCCAGGAGTGCGGCTTTGACGGCGAGATTGAGATAAAGGAGAATGAGGACGGAAAGCTGATCTGGAGATGTCCCAACTGCGGAAACACGGATCAAAATAAATTAAATGTAGCAAGGCGTACATGCGGTTACATCGGAACCCAGTTCTGGAATCAGGGAAGAACCCAGGAGATAAAAGAGCGGGTTTTGCATTTGTAACGGTATTGTACGGCCGATATGATATATTGGCTTCGGTGCCGAGGGTCAGAGGATCAAAGACCGTATGTGTTTTCACATCGTTCTTCCTGTGACCCTTTTCCTTTGCTCTGTATCAATATTCTTTGGAAGGCAATCCGGATTGAATATAATTCTCAGTGAAAAATTTAAAAGAATATATGTGGGTCTGCTGATAGGACTTATCAGCTGGATACTCAGTCCGGTCTCGTATTTTTTCGCGACCGTTTTTCTTTATTCCACCGGAGAGTCGACCCTTCCCGGAGTATATGAGGTTCCTTTCAGGACGGTCAATACTCTTTTATTGCTGCTGCAGATATTTGCAACCATCGAGACTCTCGGGGGTCTTGTGGATATAAAGCATCTTTCTACGGTATTCAAGAGGGCGATAATATGGGCACTGGTGCTTATACTTACCCACTCCGCGTTTGCGCTGTTTGATACCTTTGTGGCGGTTGTTTCGAAAAACGCATTCGAGGCGGATGAGGCCTTCAGCAGGGTACACCTTCTTGCCAGACTCGAAACTCCGATGAATCTTATGCTTACCTTTCTGATAAGCTTTTGCGTAAATGCCTACATTCTCCACGGATATTCGGAAGTACTTTACACATACGGAGGAGGCGCCGGGGAGATTAAAAGAACCTTCACATTGAAGAGATGGCTTTTGGTGACAAGCTTTATTTATCTCGGCAACTTTACGGCTTTTTTACTGATGGCATTGCCCTATGACTTCTACGGGTTTTACGATGGATTTGTAGCTTTGAGATACAGCGGCACAAAGGATCTGAACTTTGCGTTAAGCATGATATTTCTTGCTGTCAGCATCGGTGCGCTTTTTTTCAGGGTGGTGATACAGTTCCTTATAGTAAGGAAGAGCAGACTGGTCTGGAAGACTGTGGAGAGTGTTTATAAATAGGAGATCGGATGACAAGTCGTATACTGGTTGAAATGATACTTAATATAACATCGGGAATAAACCTTCTTTTTATTATCGCGCTCATAATCGTCAAGGAGGTTCGGAATGAGAGGGTAAGAAAACTTCTTACTGCATCGGGACTGCATTTCTTTTCCATCATCATGAAGATTGCCGATCTTATTCTTGAACATAACGAGGTGGATCAGGTTGTCCCGAGCTTTGTGATAATGGCGGCGGTTCTTGACATCGCTTCTTTTGTCACGATAATTTTTTCGATTTTTTCCACGGCAGACGGAAAAATAACGGTTCGTATGTGGAAGGAACGGTTTTTCCCGGGGATGCTGGCGGCAATTACGATGCCCTTTTTGACAGCGCTCGCATTCGAGATAATCTTCAACGGTTTTCATTTTATCGACTTCGGATATGGCATTTCCCTGTGTGTTTTGTATATAATATTCCAGAGAGAAGAGGAATTGAGGCTTTTGGAAAAGGAGAAGGAGATTTCCGCCACATACGCGAAAATACTGACCGACCAGATCCAGCCCCATTTTATTTTTAATGCCCTTATGAGCATTGAGGATCTTTGCTACAATGACCCCGAAAAGGCGGCGAAATGCATAGAGGATTTCTCCGGATATCTGCGGGGAAATATCGATGCGCTTACCACGGAGGGACTTATACCCTTTGAACAGGAGCTTAAGCATATAAGGCAATATGAAGCGCTGGAGCACGCAAGAACCGGTCTTGATTTTTCAATGGAATACAAGCTTAATGTTACCGACTTCCAGATACCGGCGCTCACGGTCCAGCCCATTGTGGAAAATGCGATAAAGCACGGCACGCTCTCAAGAAGGGACGGAACGGGGATGGTGGTCCTGACCACAGGGAGAGTCGGGGACTTTGTAAGGATAACAGTGGAGGATAACGGGATAGGAACCGAGCTTACCGAAAAGCAGGAAGGGCATAAGAGCATCGGTATCAGCAATGTTAAGGAGAGGCTTTCTTCCCAATGCGGCGGAAGCTTTGAACTTACAACGACCGGGGAGGGCTCAAGGGTGCTTATCGTCATACCGTTAAAGGCTGATGCCTGAGCACGGGGAGCCATAAGCAGGGAGAGGCACGATAAGGAGAGCCATAATAAGGAGAGGCACGATAAGGAGAGCCATAATAAGGAGAGGCGCAATTAAGAAGAGCCACAATAAGGAGAGAAAAAGAGGATAAGGATGAAGACCATAACAGTAGATGACTCACAGCCGGTGGTGAATATGGTTCTAAGGCACCTGCGGGAATTATACCCGGAGGCTGAGCATATCGGATTTACCGCCGCGGAGGAGGTGGCGGAGTACGCTGAGAATAATTCGATAAATGTGGCGTTTCTGGATGTGGAGATGCCGGGGATGAGCGGAATCACTCTGGCTAAAAAGCTTCAGTCCATAAATCCCGGGACCAATATAATATTTATAACCGGCCATGAGGAGTATATGCGGGACGCCTTTTCGCTCTACGCCAGCGGATATCTTGTGAAGCCCGTTACAAAGGAAGATCTTAAGGATGCCATGGAGCATTTAAGATACCCTGTTGAAACGAAGAAGCAAAAAAGAGTAAGGGTGCAGTGCTTCGGGAGCTTTGAAACCTTTGTCGACGGAAGACCGGTCCACTTTGGGAGGAGCAAGTCCAAGGAGCTTTTTGCATATCTTGTTGACAGACGGGGCGCGGCCTGTACGCCGGAGATGATAATCGGGAACATCTGGCCCGAGCTTCCGCCCACGGAGAGCCTTAAGACACATCTCCGGGTTGCGTCCTATGAGATGATAAATGCTTTCGGAGAGCTTGGGATAACGGGACTGATAATCCGCGAGAGAAACAATATGTGGCTGAATACCGAGATGTTTGACTGCGATTTTTATGACTATCTTGCGGGGGATGAAAAGGCACGGAACAGCTTCTGCGGGGAATATATGACGCAGTATGAGTTTGCGGAGGATACAAGGGCTTTTCTTCAAAATAAAAATCTATGACGGGGGTTTACCGTTTTGTAACGGTTTTGTACGGAAAATGTGATAGATTAAATAATTGATACTTTTTATCGTCAAAACGATGTATAATAATTTCAGTACCGTTCACTGATGATCACTGTTCAAGTGTTAAAAATGAAAGGGAGAAATGGATTATGTTGGGAGAAGGACTTGTTTTTACAAATGATCAGTGCGTCGGCTGTAATAAGTGTATCGGAGTCTGCAGCGCATTAGGTGCCTGCGTATCCGAGGATGCGGATGAAAACGGTAAATCCCGGATTGATGTCGATGGAGACAGATGCATAGCCTGCGGAGCCTGCTTTGATGTTTGTATGCATGGAGCAAGGGAATACCGTGATGATACCCAGAGATTTTTCGATGATCTTAAAAAGGGTGAGAATATTTCCGTTCTGATCGCTCCCGCTTTTAAGGCAAATTATCCCAGGGAGTATGAGAGCGTACTGGGAGGCCTCAAGGCTCTCGGAGTCAAGCGCTTTATAAGCGTTTCCTTCGGTGCCGATATTACCACCTGGGGATATATCAATTATATCCAGAAGAACAATTTCCTTGGGGGCATTTCACAGCCCTGCCCTGCGGTAGTAGGTTACATCGAGAGATATATGCCCGAGCTTCTTCCCAAGCTTTTCCCCGTACAGAGCCCGATGATGTGCGCAGCCATCTACGCGAAAAAGACAATGGGAATAAAGGACAAGCTTGCGTTCATAAGCCCCTGTATCGCAAAGAAGATGGAAATCGATGATCCGAACAACAAGGGATATATTTCGTACAATGTTACCTTTGATCACCTTATGGAGTATGTCCGCAAGAACAATATCAAGGGTGCGCCCTGCTCCGATGAGATAGAGTACGGCCTCGGTTCAATCTACCCGACACCCGGCGGACTTAAGGAGAATGTATACTGGCTCCTCGGCGAGAGCGTGTTTATCCGCCAGATCGAGGGAGAAAAGAGAATGTACCACTTCCTCCAGGAAAACAAGGACAGGATCAAGGGAGCAAAGACTCCATATCTATTCATAGATGCTCTTAACTGCGAGAACGGATGTATCTGCGGAACAGGAACCGATCCGAAGATATCCGAGACGGATGATGCGCTTTACGCTCTGTTAAAGATCCGTGAGTCGGTTAAGAAGGATGGCAAGAAGGGCGCCTGGGCAAAGAAACTTACCCCGGCACAGAGACTTGCCGCACTGAACAAGCAGTTTGCGGGTCTTGATCTGAACGACTATTTAAGGCATTATACCGACAGATCAAAGACATGTCCGATAAAGATGCCGAGCGCAGCGGATCTTGACCGTATCTTTAACGAGATGGGTAAACGCACGGAGGAACAGAGAATTATCAACTGCTCGTGCTGCGGATATGAGACCTGTAAGGAAATGGCTACCGCCATATTTAACGGCTTTAACCACAAGGACAACTGCGTACACTACCTCAAGGGACTTGTTGAGGAGGAGCGCGAGAGCGCACAGGCTATGGTGGTACATGAGAAGGAACAGCTCGACCGCCAGAAGAACGCTCTCTTTGAGACGATCAAGGTTGTCAATGAGAACTTTGAAGCCCTGAGAATGTCCATCGGCGAGATGGTTGACGGCAACGAGATGAATGCCCACGAGAGTACCGGAATTTCACAGGATGTGGGAGAGGTTGATGAGTTCTGCCGCGAAATGAATGATTCCATGGACAATATTCTTAATGCTTTAAAGGAACTCGAAAACAGTAACGCAAGGGTTGTGGATATCGCATCCCAGACAAACCTTCTTGCACTTAATGCTTCCATCGAGGCAGCGAGAGCGGGAGAAGCGGGAAGAGGCTTTGCGGTCGTTGCGGACGAGATCAATTCCCTGGCATCCGACTCAAGAGAGACTGCCGAGGGTACAGCGGTAAATAATACAGCGATCAGAACCGCTATCGAGAAGATCGTCGATGATACAAGAAAGCTCCTGGAGATCGTCAACAGTGTAAACTCAAGGACCCAGAACCTTGCGGCTTCGGCTGAGGAGATATCTGCTTCCGCCAATATCATTCTTGAGACGGTTGACAGAGTCGGTAAGGAGCTGGAAAACCTTGCTGCACAGGCTGAGTAAGGGCAGTGATATGCTTTATGAAACCCTTTGCGAAGCAATATGCGTATAAAGAAAACAGACAACTGTATAAGAGATTATTTGAAAAAAGGCGCCGGCAGTTCTTGCCGGCGTCTTTTGGCTATGGCTTCAATTTGCTCCGCAAAATTGCGGTATGTTTTATCGCTTTTGAAAGCGGGGAGTCTTATGCCGGAAAAGGCTACTCCACAGGGGAGTCCTCTACCGGGATAAAAGCGGTTACGCGGTTACGGCCGCTCTCCTTGGCATAGTAGAGGTGCTCGTCGGCAAGCTTTATGAGATCGTCCTGGGGAAGCTCGGGGGCGCATACAACACCGAAGCTCATGGTGACCTTTAAGATCGTACCATCGTAATCAATCTCGGTAGCGCGCATTTCCTCGAGTATATTCCAGAGCTCTTTCTCCGAGGGCGCAAGATCCAGCTTGTCAAATACCATAAGAAACTCTTCGCCGCCCCATCTTGCCACAAAGCCGAGGGGCTTAAGGTGCTTCTGGAGAAGGTTTGCCACCGTTACAAGCACCAGGTCGCCGGCATCGTGTCCGTAGGTGTCGTTGACCTTTTTAAAGAAGTCGATATCGCCGATGGCAACCGAGTAAGGCTTTCCGTCCTTCTCGTAATGAGAACGGATAAGATCGAGCTTGCGGTTTGCGCTGCGGCGGTTAAATAACTTGGTAAGCGCATCCTTGTCCATCATATCCCGCATGGAGCGGTGCATCTCGAGGACACTTGTTCCGATGGACCCGAGCTCGTCGTCCCTTGAGATAACGCTGCTGTCCAGCTCCGCGGAATCGTTTCCGGAGGAGGCAAGTTTTGTGAATTTAAGAAGCTTTTCAATTGCAATGTTGGAACTCTTATTGTGGTTAAAGATCAAAACTATAAGCAGTACCATGACTGCAAGGATGAGTCCGGATGTTATCAGCACGGATCTCCAGGCAAGGGACGCCACCGGAGAGTAGGGACTGCAGACCTCGATGGCGCCGGTGAAGGTGCCGTCGGAGTTGTACAGTGGATAGTAATATGAGAAATAATTCTCCCTATTGATAAGGGTTTTATCGTAAAAGAGTCCGTCGGGGGAGACATTTATCTTTGACTTTACCTGGTCGGCAAGTCCGGTTCCGACTACTCTCAGTCCTTCGCGGTCACGGATCGTGGTAAGGATTCTTGTATCGCGATAGATAAGGCTGAGTTCGAGTCCGGTGGCTTCCCCCACGGTATCCACAAGCTCGTAGCGGCGGGTTATATCCGTCTCGCCTTTATAAAGGCTTAGGGATTCATCCCCGGTAAGCGAATAGTCTCCGGGAACCAGCGTGTCGATAGTCAGCCCGGTCATTGCCGCCGCGGTGGTAAGTTCTTTTTTTAATTGCTCTGTAAGGGCGGAAAGCGTAAGATTATACCCGATTATTGTAGCGACGGCGGTAAGCAGAAGCATTGGGATTATAACAATGACCAAAAGCTTTTGGGAAATTCCGTTTTTTACTTTAAAATCATCAGCCATAGTAAGGCCTCCAAATACTTGTTTTATAGTAAACGGACAAAAAATCCGCCCACTTATGAAATATTTTAGCAAAATTGCGCAATATAGTAAATATAAGCATCTGAAAAAAAAATAAACTCACGGTTTTAGGGTTGCCTTATTTTGAAATATGTGAGAGAATAAAGCGTTGTATAAAGCCGGATGCTTACCGGTCTCAGATTACGGAGTTTCAGTATGAAGATCCTTTTGCTGAACGGCAGTATGCGCGGAGATCGCAGCTCGTCAATAAAGGTGGCTCACGCTTTTGTGCGCGGAATTACCGGGACGGTCCCCGATGCCGAGGTTACAGAGGTACTGCTCAGGGATAAGAAAATCGAACATTGCCTTGGATGCCTTAGCTGCTGGAAAAACGACCGCGGTAAGTGCATTATCCATGATGATATGGATGAACTCCGGGATCTTGTTATGGCAAATGATGTTATCATCGAGAGCTTTCCGCTTTATTTTTTTGGTCAGCCCTCAAAGATGAAGGCCTTTGTCGACAGAATGATTTCCTATGTCTCCGAGTACAGGGGCGTGGGAGGAAACGAGGAGAGCGGAAGCTTTCTCCACAAGATGCGTTATCCCGAGCTTATGCAGAAGAAGCTTGTCCTTGTCTCCAGCTGCGGCTACGAGAAGACGGAAGGGTGCTACGGCCCGATAAAGCAGCAGTATGATATTATCTGCGGTGAGGGTAACTACACGCTTATCACTGCCTCACAGGGCGGTATGCTTGCCGAGGAAACCCTTCAGGGCAAGGTCGACAAGTATCTTGTAAAATTCACCGAGGCCGGAGCCGAGTTTGCAAGGACCGGAAGGGTGAGTGAGGAGACTCTTTCAAAGCTCGCGGTTCCGATGCTCGGACATAATACCTTCGAGCGCCTTATAAATCTCAACTGGGACGACCCGAATGTGGGACCTTACGGCAGAAAGGGTCAGGCGCAGTAATGAACGGAGTTTTAAAGGTAATAGCGAGGGGGATATTTTTTATCGCTTATCCCGTACTGCGAGTCCTTTACCCGATGAAGATCCACTGGGAGGACAGGAAGGCTACCGAGAAAGCGCTTGAAGGAAGCTGTATAGTTTTTTCAAACCACCTCGGATATGTCGAAGGCCTTTTTATAACAAGGCTGCTCCACAGATACAGAGTCTGGACCTTTGTGGGGAAGGACTGGTATGATAAAAAGCCGATAAACTGGCTCTTCAGGAATCTGCCGTATATCTCCATAGACAGAAAGAGCGGGATGGATACGGACTGGCTCGAAAAGACGACCGGGATAATGAAGGACGGCGCGTCTGTATATATTCTGCCGGAGGGACATACCTCACCGGCCGGCTGTATGGATACCTTTAAGCCGGGCTTTCTCGTGCTCGCAAAGCAGACGGATGCCACTCCGGTACCGATGTTCATAAGCCGCAAGATAAAACCCTTCAGGCTGACCCATCTTGTTATCGGGAAACCGCTTGATTTCGACCTTCACGAAAAGGGAAGACCCTCACTTGTGCTTAAGAAATACTGCGAGGAGAGCCGGAGCTATATAGAAGGGCTTGGGGAGAAACTGAAAAACGGTGAGGTGTAGACCTGCCGGGATGATATGATTATGACCGCAAAGCGGATTCATATATTACGAGGTTTTGGGTGTGTGCAGGACTGCCGGCCCGGAACCAAAGGAAACGAAAGGATAAGAAAATGAACGAGAAAGAACTTGAAGTAGCTGCAAAGATCAAGAGCATGTTATCTGAGAACCTCAACATTCCCGAGGAGGAGCTCGATTACGATATCGCTCTTTTCAACGAAGGTATCGGACTTGATTCTGTAGATTCACTTGAGATCATTTCCTGCATCGACAATGAGTATGGTGTAGTTATGACCGGTGTTCCCAAGGAGCATTTCTACAACATCACCAGCCTTACCAAGTATGTAGTTGAGCACATGTAATATAAGCGGATCGATGGCTGTTTAGCCGCCGTGCCTGCACGCAGGGATAAGCAGCCATCAGATACACGCGAATATGAGCAATCCTTATATTACCACAATTGGAAGTCAATCTTTAACCGGACCCCGAAAGGGTAAGCCGGTTAAAAGTTGTGTATAAAATTCTGAAAGGAAGCAGATAAATGAACAAGCCTATTAATACCCGCTGTGTAGTTACCGGACTCGGTATGATCAATGCCATCGGAAACAATGTTCAGGAGTGCTGGGACAACGCACTTGCAAGCAAGAGCGGAATCGCTGAGGTAAAGTCAGTCAACGCGGATGAGTGCTATGCAAATCTCGGAGCAGAGGTTGACTGTGAAGACCTCGATACCTACGAGGGAGTTGACAGAGCTTCAAAGCTTTGCCTTAAGGCATCCGAGGAGGCATTTAAGGATGCCGGGATAGATATGAGCAAGGAAGATGCCACCAGATTCGGTGTTGTAATGGGAAGCTGTGTCGGCGGAGTTGTCAGCATCGAGAATTATGTCGCACGCGGAGAAAAGACCGAGGACATAAGAAAGATGACCATTTCCCCCATCGCTAACCATGTCGCAAACCGTGTGGGTGCGGGCGGTGTTATTACAAATGTCGGTAATGCGTGTGCAGCCGGAAGCATAAGCGTGGCATACGCGTGCGAGCTTATCCGCGCGGGCGTTGCCGATATGTTTATAGTAGGTGGCGCGGATGCATTTGCGGCAGTTCCTTTTGCCGGATTCCATGCACTTCACGCTCTTTCCGAGCAGCCCTGCTCACCCTTCAACCATTCAAACGGAATTACTCTCGGAGAGGGTGCCGGAGCTATCGTGGTAGAGTCCTACGAGCACGCACAGAAGAGAAATGCCCGCATATACTGTGATGTACTTGCGGCAGGGGTAAGCAGCGATGCGCACCATATCACTGCGCCGAGACCTGACGGAATCGGACAGATGTACGCAATCCGCACGGCAATTGCAAATTCCGGACTGGGGCCCGAGGATATTGACTATGTAAATGCACACGGAACAGGAACCGCAAAAAATGACGAGGCCGAGTTCCTTTCACTTCACGCGATATTTGATGATGTAAACGATAATCTTTCCGTAAGCTCCACAAAGGCAATGGTGGGACACTGCCTCGGTGCAGCCGGAGCCATTGAAGCTGTCTACGCTATCAAGGCTCTTGTGGAAAACAAGATTCCCGCAACCATCGGTTATACCGACGAGGATAAGACAGCACTTGCCGAGAAGGCAGGAAAGATTGATTTCATGCCCAACGAGATGAAGGAAAAGCAGCTCGACTTCGTAATGAGCAACTCCTTCGCATTCGGCGGAAGCAATGCTTCGATCATATTCTCAAAGGGTGCCGGCAATGTTGCCGAGACCGCAAATGATGAGCCTATCTACATTACCGGTATGGGTATCGTAAGCCCTCTTGGAAACGGAGTTGCAAATTATGTGGACAAGGTAAAGAACGGTGAGACCATCGCCGCAGACTCCGTATTTGCAGAGACTACCAAGGATGATTACGATAAATATGATGTAAAGATGGCATTTTACCGTAAGCTTGACAAGCTCTCTCTTATGCAGGTCGTATCCGGACTTGAGGCTCTCTCGAATGCCGGTATCGAGATCGCAGATGAGAAGGCCGAGGATTACGGTATGATAATCGGTACGGATGACGGTCCTCTTACGACGGTTTACAAATTCCAGGAGAATATAACGGCAAACGGAACCAAGAGCGGCTCCGCATTCAACTTCCCCACCACGGTTTATAATGCCGCCGGCGGATATCTTTCGATAAAGACAAATATGAGAGGCGTGAATGTAACCGTAACCAACGGTGCCCAGTCCGGTATGTCCTCCCTTTGCTATGCATACAACGAGATACGCCAGAATCATGCAAAGGTTATGCTAGCCACAGGTACGGACGAGAACAGCGAGGTAATGGAGAAGCTTTACAGACAGCTCGGGCATGTGGCAAACGGAAGCGCGAAGCTTTACGGAGATACGGGCTTTGCGATGTCGGACGGAAGTACGACCGTTGTACTTGAGAGCGCAGAAAGCGCTGATGCCCGTGGTGCAAAGAAGTACGCCCGGGTAGCGGGATACGGCATGACCCACGCGGTTACGGAGTACGGAAAGATCGCAGGCACCGAGGCGGGACTTGAGGAGGCAATAGATATTGCGCTTAAGGATGCCGGAATAACCATCGGTGATATTGATGCGGTATACGGATTCGGTAACGGATGCAGCGAGATTGACTCCGTGGAGAAAAATGTATATAAGAAATTACTGGGCTCAGCGAAGCCTGTACACAATGTAAGGGCTTATGTCGGAGAGAGCCGCGCCGCAGCAAGTGCGCTGAGCGTTGCAACCGCAGCACTTACTCTTTCCGGTGAGCTGGGAGATGAGCAGAAGGCATACTTCTTTGGAGACAGTGTCAGCGAGGGCAAGGCTGATACATCCGCGTACAGGTATGTGCTTGCCACAGCCACTTCCGAGGGCGGATCGTACTGTGCGGTCGTGCTGAAGAAGGTTTGATAATGTATTGAGTTATTAAGGAAACAGAAAGAAGCAGCAGAACAATAAGAAAGGGACAGGTATGGAAAACACACAGGAAGTAAAGACAGCGCTGGTTACGGGTGCATCCCGGGGTATCGGAAGAGCTTGTGCCATCGCGCTCGGTAAGGCGGGATACAAGGTGGGAGTAAATTATAATTCCAACGAGGCTGCCGCCCAGGAGGTTGTTAAGGCTATCGAAGAGGCGGGAAGCGAAGCAATCGCTATCAAGGCTAATGCGTCAAATCTCAAGGAAGTACAGGATATGATGCGTACCTTTGTTAAGACCTTCGGAAAGATAGATCTTCTTGTCAACAACGCCGGAATCGTTAAGGATGAGTATGTAATGATGATGAATCCCGACACGATAGATATGTGTCTTGATCTTAATATCAAGGGATATCTTTACTGCTCACAGCAGGCTGCGGTTAAGATGTTTTCCAAGAAGAAGGGCTGCATTGTCAATGTCTCATCCGTAAGCTCTGTTCTTGCCGTTCCCGGTCAGTCGGTATACAGCTCGACGAAGGGCGCGGTTAATTCCATGACGGCTACGATGGCAAAGGAACTTGCCCCCTATGGGATAAGAGTAAATGCCGTGGCTCCGGGCTTTATTGCAACGGAGATGATCGAGGCTATCCCCGAGGAAAAGAGAGAGCAGTACATCAAGGATATTCCCCTTGGAAGATTCGGAACTGCCGATGAGGTGGCAAATGCGGTTGTTATGCTCGCAAGCGATGCCTGCTCGTATGTGACGGGACAGGTACTTGTGCTTGACGGCGGACTCAGCCTGTAAAGAGTTATAGAGGATCAGATTATGCTGAATATAAACGAAGTACAGAAGAGAATCAAACAGCGTCCTCCCTTCCAGATGATCGAGAAGATCGTGGAGATAAGGGACGGAGAATACGCAAAAGGAATAAAGAATGTCTCGATAAATGAGCCTTATTTCATGGGCCATTTCCCCGACACCCCGATAATGCCGGGCGTTCTTCTTATCGAGGCTGCAGCCCAGCTTTGCTCCGTGACCATAGAGAGCGAAGGGACGGATGAGAGCATAATTTATGTGCTTTTAAAGGTTGATGAATTTAAATTCGTCAAGCCTGTTATTCCCGGAGATGTATGCGAGATAGAGGTTACAAAGACTGCGGGCGGTGCCGGACTTGTAAAGTTTGATGTAAAGATCTCCGTGGACGGGGGAGTCCGTGCAAAGGGCAAACTCGCCTTTACATCGATGCCTAAGGAAAATGTTTATTCTTAAATCAATGCGGTCGCAGAAATTTGGAATGGAGTTGTAAAAATGGGTAAGACAGTATTTATGTTCCCCGGACAGGGAAGCCAGTACATCGGGATGGCAAAGGATTTTTATGACGAGTATCCCGAGGTAAGGGAGGTTTTTGCAAAGGCCTCCGAAGCTGCGGGCTTTTCAGTGGAAAAGCTGTGCTTTGAGGAAAACGATAAATTAAATATTACAGAGTATACCCAGATATGTATGCTCGCTGCTGAGGCGGCTGTTTATACCGCTGCCGTAAAGGAAGGACTTAAGTGTGATTATACTGCGGGACTGAGCCTCGGAGAATACGGAGCGGTGATCGCTTCCGGCGCCATGAGCATGGAGGATGCTTTCAAGGTAATAAAGCACCGTGGAAAGCTTATGCAGGACGCGGTTCCCGAAGGGGGCGCAATGGCGGCGATACTTAATCTTGACCCGGGTGTTGTGGCAGAGGTATGTAAGGAAGTACAGGATGCCGGACCGGACGGGGATGCGTCGGGATATTCCCTTCCCTATGTTGTTTCCGTTGCGAATTACAACAGCCCGGTCCAGATCGTTATAACCGGACGGGAGGATGCTGTTAAGAAGGTGTCGGAGCTCTGCGTAGAGCGCGGCGCGAGAAGAGCGGTTCCCCTTAAGGTAAGTGGGCCTTTCCATTCCGCACTTTTAAAGGACGCAGGAGAAAAACTGGGAGAAGTGCTTGACAGCGTTACAATAAATAAGCCCGGGATACCTTATCTTGCAAATGTAACTGCTGATTATGTTACAGATGCCGATCAGATAAAGCCCCTTCTTACCGCTCAGGTTTCCTCCTCGGTAAAATGGCAGCAGACGCTGGAAAGGCTTATCGCGGACGGGGCGGATCTATTTATAGAGCTGGGACCCGGATCCACGCTTTCAGGATTTGTAAGAAAACTTAATTCGGAAGTAAAGACGGTGAGCATTGATAAGTTAGAGGATTTAAGGACTTATCTCAGAGGTTGAAATGGAAAATGTTGTAGAAACCTGCCCCGGCTGTAAGGCTGAGGTAGAATGGTCGGAAGTAAAAAAGAAATTATATGTCTGCCCGAAATGCGGCAGACTTTTCCGCGTCTGGACGGACAACCGTATAAAGATGATCGCGGATACAGGTACCTTTAAGGAGATGTACGGTGATATCGGGACGAGCAATGTTCTCGGAACCCCCGAATATGAAGCGAAGCTTTTAAAGGCACAGCAGGCCACCGGACTGAGCGAGGGAGTAACCGTCGGTGAGTGTCTTATAGGCGGCCATAGAGCGGTGCTCGGGGTGATAGATTCCAGATTCCTTATGGGAAGTATGGGACACGCCGTGGGAGACCGTATTACGAGCGTCGTTGAATTTGCGACTAAGGAGAAGCTCCCCGTAATACTCTTTGCATGCTCGGGCGGAGCGAGAATGCAGGAGGGAATAGTCTCCCTTATGCAGATGGAAAAGACCTCCGCGGCTTTGAAAAGACATTCGGATGCCGGGCTTTTGTATGTCTCGGTTCTAACGGATCCGACCACCGGAGGAGTTACCGCAAGCTTTGCGATGCTTGGAGATATAATCCTTGCGGAGCCCGGTGCCATGATCGGTTTTGCGGGACCGAGAGTTATAGAGCAGACCATCGGAGAAAAGCTACCCGAGGGCTTTCAGAGAGCGGAATTCCAGTTGGAGCACGGATTTGTGGACAAGGTTGTGGGAAGAGAAGAGTTAAAGCCCACACTTGTAAAGATACTTGATATTCACTCCAAAAAGGGACACTTCGCGGACTTTAAGGAGCCAGACGGAAAGGTTTATTACGGACCGACAGAGATAATGAAGGAGCGGGGAGCAAAGGCGGCTCAGTTATCCGCCTGGGAGAAGGTCCAGGAGGCAAGAAAGGTTTCAAGGATCGGAGCTGCGGAGTACATCGGCGCGATATTTGACGATTTCACAGAGCTTCACGGGGACAGATATTTCAGGGATGACCCGGCTATAATGGGCGGTATCGCCTATCTTGACGGGCAGCCGGTAACCGTTATCGGTGTAAACAGAGGACGGGATTTTGCCGAGTGTCAGAGACATAATTTCGGAATGCCTTCACCGGAAGGCTACCGCAAGGCACTTCGTCTCATGAAGCAGGCAGAAAAATTCGGAAGACCCATAATTACTTTTGTAAACACATCGGGTGCCTATCCCGGAAAGGAAGCCGAGGAGAACGGACAGGGAGAGGCAATCGCGAGAAACCTGTATGAGTTGTCCGCCTTAAAGGTTCCTATCCTTGCAATAATGGTGGGAGAAGGCGGAAGCGGAGGCGCGATAGCGCTGGCAGTCGGAAACGAGGTCTGGATGACCGAGAACGCGATATATTCGATCCTCTCGCCGGAGGGCTTCTCATCTATCCTCTGGAAGGACGGAAGCCGTAAGGAGGAGGCTGCGGAGGTAATGAAGATTACCGCCCAGGATCTTAAGAAGCTCGGTGTTATCGAAGACATCATCCCCGAGTACGGAGGGGCGGACGAAGCGGCACTCTCTTCCATGGCAAGCGATATGAAGGGCAGGATCCGCGAATTTCTTAAAAAGATGGAGGGAAAGAGCGGAGAACAGCTCGCAGAGGAAAGATACAACAGATTCAGAAAGTATTAACTGCATTTATTCTTGACAAGTACATAAGGTTTCGTTTATAGTTAAAAACAGGTTAACCGTTTAACGAAAATATAATAAAACTCCTCCGGAAGATACTTTTCGGAGGGTTTTGTATTGGAACGGAGGCGGTTAATTTATGAAAAAATTTTTAGCTGTAGCGCTTGCCGCGCTGATAGCGACGCTCGGTCTGTCTGGCTGTTCGGGGAGCAGTAAAAGCGGGAGCCTTGAAGAAACCGGGAGTGTAGGGGGAATCAGCAGTACCGGGGAAATGCTACCCGGTGAAGAAAATCCGAAAACGGGTATCTCCGAGGCTCCCGGGTGGACAAAGACGGCTGTGCTTTACGAGGTAAACATTCGTCAGTACACAGCAGAAGGCACGTTTAAAGCTTTTGAAACTCATCTCGACGAGCTATGGGATATGGGGGTCAACACCCTCTGGTTTATGCCCATTCATCCAATATCAGCGACTAATCGTATAGGTTCTCTGGGTTCATATTATTCGGTGGACGATTACAGGGGTATAAATCCGGAGTTTGGCTCGGAGGAAGATTTCAGAAATCTTGTAAATGCAGCTCATCAAAAGGGTTTTCATGTAATGCTGGACTGGGTGGCAAATCACACGGGATGGGACAATGCGTGGATAAAAGAGCATCCGGACTGGTACACGCAGGAGAATGGAGAGATAATCCCGCCTAAGGGAACGGGCTGGAATGATGTTGCGGATCTTAATTACGACAATCCCGAGATGCGGGCGGAAATGATCTCCTGTATGGAGTACTGGGTAAGGGAATTTGATATAGACGGCTTCAGGTGCGATTATGCGCCCGGGGTTCCGAAGGATTTCTGGGAGGAAGCAAGAACAGAGCTTGATACGATAAAGGATCTTTATTTTATAGAGGAGGATCTGGGCTGGGTAAACGAAGGTCTTCTTGACTATGCATTTGATACGAATTACTCGTCAAAGGTATATGAAACACTTGTGGCAATATCGCATGATTCTAAGAGTGCCGATAAGTTAAAGCTATATCTTCCAAAGGATAAAAACAATACTTTTCCGATGAATTATCTGGATAATCATGATGTAAATTCATACGATCGGACGATCGCCGAGGCCTTCGGTGCGGAAAAGCTTCCGGAGATGTACAGCCTTATTTTTACGCTTCCCGGGATACCGATGATATATTCCGGAGCCGAGATAGGAAATGATAAGCCTCTTGCTTTTATGGACAAGGACTGTATCGATTGGGACGGAGGGATCGGAGACTATCGTGAGCTTATAGGGTATTTATCGGGACTAAAAAAAGAACACTGCGCACTGCATGCGGGAGCCGAAGGTGGGGATTTTGAGCTTCTTGATACGGGAAATAAAAACATATTTGCATTCGCTCGTACAGCGGATGGGGAGAGGATAGTATGCGTGTACAATCTCTCAAAAAGAGCTCAGGAGGATGTCGATATTTCGGGAATCTTTTCCGGTGGAGGCAGGATACTTATAAAGGGATCCGGCGGGGAGTACGAGACGGCCGGAGATAATGAAAAGAGCGGTGAATACGAAGTTGATGCCGGTTTCCCGGATGGAACATATTCCTTTGAACCTTGGGAATTCTTCGTGGTTTTATATTAAAGTAAAACAGAATCAGTATTTAACCGAAAAATAACGGGAGAAGAAAATGAATCTTAAACAGATTGCAGAATTAGCCGGTGTCAGCACGGCGACAGTATCAAATGTCGTTAACGGAAACGATCATAAGGTTTCTGCGCAGACACGCGAGAAAATAGAAAAGATAATACAGGAAACCAACTATAAGCCCAGTATAATCGCGCGTTCGCTTGCACGAGGGGAGAGTAAGATGATCGGTGTAATCGTGCCCTACCTTCTTGATAACGAAGATTTTCTCAGCAATCCATACTATGCGAGGGTGATCGCTGCGATAGAAAGGTATATCCGCGTAAGGGATTATTATCTTATGCTGCGGTGTGTAAGAGAGTGCACGGATATCGCACCTCTTCTTAATTCATGGAATGTGGACGGCGCGATATTCCTTGGTGTTTTTCGCGATGAGATAAAGAATATCACCGATCGTCTTGATATACCCGTAGTCTTTATGGATACCTATTCCGCCGGGGACAATATCGTTAATGTGGGCATAGACGATTACAGGGGAGGGTTTCTTTCCGCGTCTTATCTGATCGGAAAAGGACACAAAAACATTGCGCTCGTGACCCCGGAGTATAAGCCTGACGGAGTTATTCACGAGCGTTATAAAGGCTTTTCGGATGCCTGCAAAAAATTTGGAGTTGAGTTTAAAAAAGAGGATGTTTTTATAACCGATACCATTTATGACAAGGCGATCAAAGTAGGTCAGGATATTGCCTTTTCAAAGAAAAAATATACTGCTGTCGCAACATTTTCCGATGTTGTAGCTTTCGGAATAACCGACGGAATGTCTCCCTTTGGCTTAAGGGTTCCTGAGGATGTTTCCGTGATAGGTTTCGATAATATACCTGAGGCCGAGATAAGAAATCCCAGACTTACCACGATCTCCCAAGACTACAGGGGGAAAGCGGAAAAGAGCTGTGAGCTGCTTCTTCGCATGATCGGAGGGGAGAAAATAGGCGCGCTGAACTATGTCCAGCCGGTTCAGGTAATCGAGAGAAATTCCGTAAAGGAAATAGTCTGACTGTGCAATTCGCACAATGATTTTTAAAACCTGTTGTTAAAAAAGTGGAAAAGAAAAAAAGGTATTGACTGTCAAAGGGGGAGTTAGTATATTATGGTTAAACGGTTAACCAAACAAAAATAAATATCGCAAATCAACACAATACTTTTAGCAACAAAAGCGTTTAACCAACCAGGAGGAAAAAACATTATGAAGATGAAAAAACTAACAGCGATTCTCATGAGCATGGCTCTCGGAGTAAGCGTACTTGCAGGCTGCGGGAGCTCGGATAACGGCTCTGCCTCAGCGGGAAGCACGGGATCGACGGGTAACGGCACAGGAACTGCTGCTTCGAGCGCAGCAGAGGCAGCCTCGGGAGAAAACCAGGATGTAACCCTTAAGATCTGGGTTCCAGAGGAAGAGGTTGAGTTTACCGGCGAGATGGTTGAGAAGTTTGATGAGATCCATGACGAGTTCAATATTAATTATGAGATCGCTATCGTAGGCATCGACGAGGCAGCAGGACAGCTCGAGACCGATGCGGATATCGCGGCGGATATCTTCTAT
>JAFVCL010000018.1 GCA_017479285.1 Lachnospiraceae bacterium | reverse complement strand
TGAACTGGCATCACGTATTGAAGATGTCTACGGACTTCAGCAAAAATACTATAGTTAGGTATACGGCTTGGCTTGCCTGAAACGCAGATGATTACTGCGTTTCGCGGCATCAGCCTTTTATAACTTGTAAACTTACGCTAGGTAATAGTAGCGGGGGCGTGAACATAAGCGGCTGGAGCTCCGCGTTCACCATGACGGGCGGCACGATCAGCTATAACACGATAGGCTCGTGGCAAGCCCAAGGCGGCGGTGTATATGTTGGCGGCACCTTTACCATGTCCGGCGGTACAATCAGCCATAATACCGCGGGAAATTCGCTCTCTGAAGAAGGCCACGGCATCGGCGGAGGCGTTTTCGTGGGACTAGGCGCCACATTCAACCTCTCCGGCAATCCGATAATCGTGGACAACAACGATAGCGTGAACCCGAGCAACCTCGGCCTGCAAGATGCCGGCAAATCCAGCACTCCATACACGACAACCATCCGCATCACCGGCGAGCTGACCTATACCAACCCCATCGGCGTGATGAAGGTAGATAGCAAGGGAGGTGGTGGTTTGATGCCCACCCCCGGTGTGTTTACCGACGGCTGGACGACCTATATGAGCGACAAAACCCCAGCCGACTACTTCATCAGCGAGAGTACCTATCCGGTTGAGAAGCAGGGCAACGAGCTGGTGCTGGCGGCTCCGCAGCCTATCTCCTATCAGGCGGCAAGTTGGGACAGTTCAAATAATAAGGTCACCTATACCACGGAAAGCTGCGACAGCTACACCGTGGTCACAAGCAGCACCACCTCCTTTGAGGATGGCAAGTGGTACGTTGTGAAGGACGATGTGAGTATCAACCACCGCATAGACGCTTATAACATCAACACCCGCATAACCGTAAACGGCACGGCAAACCTCATCCTCTGCGACGGCGCGACGCTGACGGCGGATAGCATCACGGCCACGAACGCGACGCTGAATATCTACGGACAGAGCGCAGGCACGGGTGAATTGAAAGCTGAGAGTTACGTCACGGTGGGCATCGGATGCACCGGCGGCACGGTCAACATCCACGGCGGTACGGTCACAGCCAACGGCAACGGAAGAGGCGCGGGCATCGGCGGCGCTGATGGAGAGTCCGGCGCTGACGGCAAAGACGGCGGAACGGTCACCATCTACGGCGGCACGGTCACAGCGTCAAACACCGGTGGCGGCGCGGGCATCGGCGGCGGTGGCAGCTACAGTAAAAACGGCGGCACCGGCGGCACGGTCACCATCTACGGCGGAACGGTTAGAGCCAGCGGTGGCGCGGGCATCGGCGGTGGCGACGGCGAAGGCAACAGTGGCGGCGGCGTAGGCGGCGCTGGCGGCACGGTCACCATCTACGGCGGCGAGGTTACCGCTAACGGCTTCAACGGCGCGGGTATCGGCGGCGGCTCCGGCAGCACTGCCGGCGGTGACGGCGGCACGGTCGCTATCTGTGGAGGTACGGTCAAAGCCAATGGCTGCGTCTACAACAGCAACGGCAGCAGCGTGGGCATCGGCGGCGGCTCCAGCTACAGTGGCAGCGGCAAAGGCACCGACGGCACGCTGACACTCGGCACGGGGCTGTACCTCTACGGCGGCACAAGCGCAAATCCCGAAACCGATCTGAGCAACCATGTTGCGCAGAGCAATGGCGACTATGCCCGCTCCCAGTACATGACGGTCAACAACTTAGCGCCCCACACCCACAGCTTCACCTATTCCGCGAGCGGCGCGACCATCACGGCGACCTGCGACGGAACGGGCACCTGTGACATTACCGATGGTTTGGAACTTACCATTATCGCCCCGACCGGCAGTTTGGTCTATGACGGAACCACCACCTATCCGGCGACATTGAGCACCGGGTACAGTACTACGGCGTTCCCCGACACCTATACCATCAGCTATACAAAGGACGGCTCCGCGTATAACGGATTACCCAAAGACGCGGGCGCTTACACCGCTTCCATCACTGTCGGGACGGGAGACGCCGCAAAGACTGCAAGCGTGGATTTCACCATCGCCAAGGAGAATGCCGCGACGGTCACGGAAGCACCAACCGCAAAGAATCTTACATATAACGGCTCTGCACAGGAACTCGTGACAGCAGGCACAGCAACAGACGGCGAGATGCAGTACGCCCTCGGCACGAAGGAAGCTGCAACCGAAGATTATACCGCATCTATCCCCACCGCCACCGAAGCCGGAACCTACTATGTATGGTATAAGGCAGTGGGAGACAGCGACCATTTAGACAGCGATCCGGAATGTGTTGTTGTAAAGATAAATGAGGCTGAAAAGGAAGAGGTCATATCCGACATCGAGAGCGGCGAAGATAAGGAATCCGAAAAGGAAGAAGTCATATCCGATAATGACAGCAGTGAGGAAACGGGATTTGTAAAGGATGTAACCGAGGAAATATCCGAATCGACCGATTCCTTAAAAACAAAGATAGAAAACAGCAGTGACCTTAAAGCAGCTTTGGATCTTAAGGATGACGAAATTACAGAAGGTGTAAGGGTATGGCTTTATGTCAGAGATGCTGAAGGTACCGCACCTGAAGAAGATAAGGAACTTGTACAGAGCACAGCCGGGGAGAGCACGGTAGGAATGTACCTTGATATCACTCTTTTCAAACAGGTGGGTGGAAATGATGAAGTAAAGGTAACAGAGACGAGCAAAGCGATAAAGGCAAGCATTCTTATTCCCGAGAGTCTCAGAAAGAGCGGAAGGACATTTGAGATCATCCGTGTTCATAACGGAGAGGCAACCGTGATCCCCGGTAACTACGATGAGAGCACAGGTATATTTACATTTGAGACAGACAAGTTTTCTACATATGCGTTAGTGTATAAGGAGACTGCTGAAAATGCTGAGACCTCTGATGACACGGACGATGGAGATTCTGAAGTTAATACCGAAGACAGTAATGAAGACAGCACTGAAACCGTATCTTACAAGGAGCCTGAATATCCCCTCTACAGACTTTATAACACGAGAACCGGAGAGCATTTCTTTACCATGTCTGAAGAGGAAAGAGACTATTGGATTGAGAGAAGCGCTGAGACCGGATGGACAAGCGAGAACATAGCATGGTATGTTCGAAAGGACACCGGAATACCTGTCTACCGGGTATTTGATGCAAACAGAACGGGTCAGCACAGATTTACATCCGATGTAAACGAAAGAGACGAATATCTCAATAAGGGCTGGGTAGATGAAGGAATAGGCTGGTATTCCAGCGGCAGTGACGGAAAGACAGTTTATAAGCTTAAGCATCCGACTGCAAAGAAACATTATTACCACTACACCATCTACGAGGAAGAAAGAGATACTCTTCTTGCTCAGGGCTGGACACTTGAAGAATCGGGCTTTACTGCACAATAATGTCAGAATTTACCATTCAGTAACGCAGACCATATAACTTTCCCCACTCACAATTACTGTGAGTGGGGAGTTTTTTTAGAATATCCGAAATGATGAAAAATGGGAGAGTGAGTACAATGTGGAGCCGGGGGAGCATTCACTGGCAGCGAGATTTCAGAACCTTATCGTAAAAGCGGTAGAGACAACCGGCAGAAACGCGGTAGTCCTTGTGGACGAATACGACAAGCCGCTCCTTGAGGTGGGGAACGAGGAAAGGAATGTACTGGTTCGCCACGGGGACGCCGACCTTTCTTATCGAGAAGCTCAAGACATCGAATTTTGACGCAAAGAACTTCACGGGCGATGATTATTATGAGGAAGAGAGTTCCCTTACAGACTATCGTGTGGAAAGCACAGACCCTGTTCCGCTCTTTTACCAGACGGGTTATCTTACGATAAAGGGGTATGATAAGGAATTTCGGAGCTATGCGTTGGGCTACCCGAATGAAGAGGTAAAATACGGCTTTTTAAAGAGCCTTACGCGGCGGATAAGAGAAAGCTTATAAAGATAGGCGTAAGCTTTGACTCAAAGGAGCGCAGCGTAAGCGGCTGGATTGTGGAGTAAACGCATTCAGTCGGATTTAGTCCGGGAAATATCCCGGACTATTATTTTGCACAAAAACACAGGAGAGAATTGTGCAATTCTCACAGTTGAAACGAATGCTGTAACCGTGCTAATATGAAAATGTGCAATCGATTGCGCAGATTTGCGCAACAAATTGCGGAGGCACTGATGGACATTATTGAAAAAGATCAATCAAAAGAGAATATTACGATTCATGATGTTGCCAGAGCCCTTGGGGTTTCTGCCAGCACCGTATCAAGAGCAATCTCCGGAAAGGGAAGGATAGGCGAGGAAACAAGGCAGAGGGTCCTGCAGTATATTGACGAGAATTCCTTTTATCCCAACGCTTCCGCCAGGAGCCTGGCAAAGTCGAAGACATATAATATAGCGATCATTATGCCGGAGGTCAAAGACCTTGTGGACATGCCATTTTTTCATACATGTATGCATGGAGCGGAAGAGGTTGCGCAGGTAAATGATTACGACCTTTTGATCGTAACGACTGACGGCACGAACATTAAGCCCCTTGAGCGGATGGTGAACAACCAGAAGGTTGACGGGATGATCCTTACAAGGCTTTACAGAAACGATGTCTTTGTCGATTATCTAAAGACTACGGGGATGCCCTTTGTGGCTATCGGAAACAGCGATGATCCCGAGCTCGTAACGGTGGACCACGATAACTACGGCGGATGCCGCGAGCTGGTGGGATTGCTTTTCTCCAAGGGTATCAAGAAGGTGGCTTATCTCGGCGGCGGGATGGAACAGACCGTCAACATCAAGAGATATGAGGGTTACTGCAACGGACTTAAAGACGCCGGTAAGATGATAGACAACAGTATTGTTTATACCGACCTAACGAGCAAGCTGCAGGTTAGCAAGGCCGCCGGAGAGATATTAAAGACCGGTACCGACTGTATCTTGTGTCAGGATGATTACATCTGTGATGAGGTGGTTCACTATCTTGCCGAAAAAGGGGTTGAAATACCGAAGCAGATGAAGGTGGCATCCTGTCATCACAGCAAGCTCCTCGATAATTACCCGGTTACGATTACCTCACTTAAATTCGACACTATGGATATCGGCAGAAAGGCCTGTCAGGTGTTGCTTTCCATGATAAACGGGGAAGAGGCGGAGAAAAGAACACTTCTCGGTTATGAGGTCAACCTTAAGGAGAGCACGCAGCGCACCCGCTGAGCCGCAGGCAGGGCTGCCGGATATATATTAAATACAGGCTAAATCGTGGGCTTGAAAAGGAAGTGTTTAACCGCAAAGTTAAAAATGAACATCGGAAGTTGTGGCATATACCGATAATAACCTATGGAAAAACGATTTCCGCGACCGCTTTCTTGTGCAGAGTGCACAAAATATTGACATAATCTTATGTAATTTGTTTGATTGACATATTCGCGATGAATTGGTAATCTATAAATGTAGACAATCGGTTGCGCACAGTGCGCAAGATGTTGCGCATACAAGATGCACCGTTTGTATAGAAGAGGCCGTGTCCGATAAGCATAATACTTTTGCTTTGGATACAATGAACTTAGAGCACTGAATGTGCGAAGGAGGAAAAACTTATGAAAAAGAAATTAGTTGCGGTTCTTATGACTGCGGCAATGGCTGTTTCACTTGCAGCTTGCGGAAATGCAGGCACAACTGATAACACCACCGACAACACCACCGGAACAACCGACACTCAGACCACTTCTGAAGAGACACCCGCTGTTCCCGCAGAGGAAGTTAGCGAGAACGCTCCCTCAGGCGAGGTTGTGGGCGACACCACCGTTAAGGTATGGGTTGCAGACGCTGTTGTTGATTTTACAAAAGAGCAGATCACCGCTTTCCAGGCTGATCATCCCGAGTTTGCAGGATTCGATTTCCTTGTGGAGGCAGTAGGTGAGGGCGACGCAGCAGGAAACATGATCACTGATGTTACCGCAGGCGCAGATATCTACGGATTTGCACAGGACCAGCTTGCAAGACTTGTTGCAGCAGGCGCTCTTGAGGAGGTTGCTCCCGAGAACATCGACGCACTCAGCACACAGAACGATAGCGGTGCTGTTGCGGCAGCAAAGGTTGGAAACACCTTCTATGCTTATCCCATGACTTCCGACAACGGATACTTCCTTTACTATGATAAGAGCGTGATCTCAGATCCTTCCACTCTTGAAGGAATTGTTGCAGATTGCGAAGCAGCAGGAAAGAGCATTTACATGGATCTTACCGGCTGGTACCAGACCGCATTCTTCT
Source organism: Lachnospiraceae bacterium (assembly GCA_017479285.1). Lineage (GTDB taxonomy): Bacteria > Bacillota > Clostridia > Lachnospirales > Lachnospiraceae > AC2028. Next base: position 18,284 of record JAFVCL010000018.1, on the reverse strand, counting down.
TCGGAACCGGATGCACCATGACTTATGACAGCGATGATTCAGGTAACTTCACCGCAGCTAATGTTGACTATGATTCCGATAAGGGACTTGTTGCTCTTAAGGAAATGATCGAGCTTGCTTCTTCTTCAGCATTCCAGCCCGGCTCAAGCGCAGGCGATGCTGTTAACTACGCAGCAATCATCGACGGAACATGGGACGCAGCTACCGTAAAGGCATTCCTTGGCGACAACTACGCTTGCGCTAAGCTTCCCACCTTCACCGGTTCTGACGGAAACACCTACCAGATGAGCGGCTTCGGCGGATTCAAGCTTCTCGGAGTAAAGCCCCAGACTGACGCTGACAAGCTTGCAGTTTGCGATGCACTTGCTCTTTACCTTACCAGCGAGGATGTACAGCTTGCAAGATACAATGCTGTAGGCTGGGGTCCTTCAAACCTCAATGCACAGAACTCTGATGCAGTAAAGTCAGATGAGGCTCTTTCAGCACTCGGACAGCAGCTTGCATTCACCATTCCCCAGGGTCAGTATCCCGGAGACTATTGGACTCGTGCAGAGGCACTTGCAGGCGATGTTCAGGCTTCCTTCCAGACCGCTTCGGACGACGACCTTAAGGCAGCACTTGCTACCTTCCAGGCTGATCTTGAGTCCTACGCAAAGTAATAAAAAAAACAGGCGGCTCATTTGACCGCAAAAGAATATATCCGGCAGGCAGATGCTATTTGTCTGCCGGATTGTCTTAATGAAGAACATTTACAAATACAGCTAAAAACAGCTAAAAAGACAGTAAAAGAAAATTAAGGGTACTTGACAACAGAGGGATATTTTTTCTTACAGGTACAGAACGGGTACAGGTATAGAATATGAATACTTCTTTCCGTGGTTGTAAGAGAGGATATAAACTGATTTTTTACGGAGGGTTATTATGGCAAAAGAGCAAAGCCGCAAGGCGAAGAAAAATCCCATCGGAGAATTCTTTAAGGATCTTGGCGCTGATATTGCGGATATCGGTACCACATTCGCAAAGGGCGGATTCCGGACGAGAGTTTCTTATCTTATAATGGGATTCGGGCAGATATTCAGGGGACAGGTTCTGAGAGGTTTTATGTACCTCTTCGTAGAGGCTGCCATAATCTGTTATCTGATCTTTTTCGGTTGGGATTATCTAAAGAAGTTTACTACGCTGGGTACCGTGGAGACGGGAAAGGTCGGGCGTGTTACCGTGTACGGCGACAACAGCTTCCTTATCCTGCTGTTCGGTATTTTGACCATAATGGCTATTGTGGCGCTGATTTTCATGTGGCGTCTCAATATAAGGGACAACAAGAAGCAGGACGAGCTGCTGCGGGCGGGAAAGAAACTTCCCGGAAACAAAGCCGACTGGTTATCGCTTTTTGACAGTAATTTCGATAAGACCCTGCTCGCGCTTCCGGTTGTCGGAATCTTTGTATTTACCGTGCTTCCCATTGTGTTTATGATTTGCGTTGCGTTTACGAATTACGATGCGACACATCAGGCACCGAGCAAGCTATTTACATGGGTTGGATTTGAAAACTTCAAGAATCTGTTCAGCTTTGCAAGCACCGGATTCGGAGGAACATTCGTACAGGTACTTATCTGGACTATCGTCTGGGCATTCTTTGCTACCTTTATCGATTATTTCCTCGGAATTGCTGTGGCAATGCTCATCAACAGAAAGGGAGTAAAGTTCAAAAAGGTCTGGCGCACGATCCTCGTTATGACCATCGCCGTACCCCAGTTTGTGTCCCTCCTTTATGTATCAAAGCTGTTTGATTCCAACGGACTTATAAACGGAACGCTCTTAAGACTCGGCTGGATCAAGACGGCAATACCCTTCTGGACAAACCCGATACTTGCAAAGGTTATGATAATCGTTATCAATATCTGGATCGGTATTCCTTACCTTATGCTTATCGCCACCGGACTTTTAATGAATATCCCGGAGGATCTCTACGAGAGCGCAAGAATAGACGGAGCAAGCCCCTGGCAGATGTTCAAGAGCATAACGCTTCCGTATATGTTCTTCGTTACCGGACCCTTCCTGCTGACGCAGTTTACCGGAAACCTTAACAACTTCAATGTCATTTACCTGTTGACCGGAGGAGCGCCGAAGAGCGGATCGATGGTCGGCGGAGCCGGAAAGACCGACCTTCTTGTTACATGGCTCTACAAGATGACCATAAACGATACAAACTACAAGATGGCTGCAGTTATCGGTATTATGGTATTTATCGTCACAGCGGTTATCAGCCTGGTGGTATACCAGATGCTGCCTTCAGTTAGAGATGAGGAGGGCTTCCAATAATGGCAAAACAATCTTCAATGAAAAGAAACAGAGCGATAGGAAACTTTTTTTCCTATGTGGTGTTGGTGCTTATAAGCCTTATATGGCTGTTCCCGTTTGTGGGCGTGCTCTTAAACAGCTTCAGGTCCTACGACCCTGCGGTTGAGTACGGAGGCATGGTAGACTACCTTATCCCCAAGCATTTTTCGCTGGACAATTACAAGTTTATCTTAAGCGGCCAGACGAACTATCTTAAATGGTACGGGAACACGGTTTTGATCGCCATTTGCGTGGCTGTTTTGCAGACGATAATAATCCTTTGCGTAAGCTACGCGCTTTCGAGAATGCGTTTCAAGGGAAGAACCTTCCTTATGAGATTCTGGCTTATCCTCGGAATGTTCCCGGGATTCCTTACAATGATCTGCCTGTACTTCCTTTTGAAGCAGATCGGACTTACCCAGGCGGGCGCGATTCCCGGACTCATACTTGTCTCGGTGGCAAGCTCCGGAATGGGATATTATGTATGTAAGGGATATTTTGACACGATTCCGAAGGCGCTCGACGAGGCGGCGAGGATCGACGGAGCATCGAGGGCAAGGGTATTCCTTACCATGATAATACCGATGTCAAAGCCGATAATTATATACACCGCGCTGGTTGCATTTATGGCTCCATGGTGTGATTACATCTTTGCATCGTATATCGCCTTCGGACATGATTCGAGCTACAATGTGGCGGTGGCATTGTACCGCTGGATGAACACGGGCGACTATCAGGGATATTTCACGAGATTCTGCGCGGGCGGTGTTCTTGTAGCGATACCGGTAACGGTGCTGTTTATGCTCCTTCAGAGGTACTATGTAGAGGGAGTAACCGGCGGAGCCGTAAAAGGATAAAATTAATACTATATTTACCCATATATTTTGCAAGGGCGGATGTAATATCCGCCCTTGTATCGTAAATGGCAGTTTTATATATAAGTATAAACGTAAGTGAGTTAAACGATAATTTATCTACAAGGAGAGTGTATGAAAAAAAGAATTGTATCAATTTTATTGATAAGTGTATTGGCGGTAGCATCGTTGGGGGGCTGTACTTCGGTAAATAATCCGGAGAGTACAAAAACCGGGGCGGAAAATGAAGCGGATAATAATGAGGCGGATGACAACGAAGCGGTTGCGGAAAATGGTATATCCGCTGAAGATGCCTGGCTCCCTGTCGGGCAGCAGGAGCTTAATATAATTGACGATAATTACAGAAATTACTACGAGATATTCGTTCATTCTTTTTATGATTCGGACGGGGACGGCATAGGGGATCTGAACGGTGTAACGGAAAAGCTGGATTATGTGGCGGAGATGGGCTTTAACGGAATATGGCTCATGCCGGTATTCCCCTCGCCGACCTACCATAAATACGATGCGACGGACTATATGGCAGTCGATGAGCAGTACGGCACGATAGAAGATTTTGACAGGCTTATGGAGAAGGCTCACTCCCTCGGGATACGGGTTATCATCGACCTTGCCATAAACCACACTTCCTCGCAGCATCCCTGGTTTAAGGAGGCCTGCGAATATCTCAGAACCGTTGAGGCCGGAAGCGAGCCGGATTATAACGAGTGTCCCTATGCGGCATATTACCATTTTGCAAACGAGCCCACAGGAAATACATGGTACCATGTAAACGGTACTGCGGTAATCGGGAACAGTAACAATCCGGAGTCCGGTCCGGGTTCTACTGCATGGTATTATGAGGGTTCGTTCTGGGATCAGATGCCGGATCTTGACCTTTCCTGTGAAGAACTCTGGACGGAACTTGAGAAGATCGCGGACTTCTGGATAGAGCACGGCGTGGACGGGTTCAGGATGGATGCCCCGCTTCACTATGAGGAGAACAGGACAGATTTTAATACCGCAGTTCTCGGAAGGTTTTATGAGTATTGCGTATCGAAGAATCCTGACTTTTACATGGTAAGCGAGGTCTGGGCTGCGGAAGGGATAATTGCGGATTATTACGGGAGCAAAACTCCGAGTATGTTTAACTTTGACGCGGCACAGGCTGAAGGAAAGCTTATCAAGGCCGGTAACAGCAAATACAAAGCTGCCAATCTGGCGGAGGCCTTTGTATTGTACCAGGAGGATTTCAGCGCCGGGAACCCGGAGTACATCGATGCTCCCTTCCTTACGAACCACGATAATCCGAGAGTCGCGAACGCTCTGAATAATAATCCCGAGGCTATGAAGCGGGCGGGAGGTCTTTTGATGATAATGGGCGGGTCTCCTTTTGTATATTACGGCGAGGAGATCGGAATGTGCTCATCAGGAACAAAGGATGAGAATAAAAGGCTTCCCATGATCTGGTCCTCGGAGACGGAAGCAGAGGGGACAACAAGAAAACCGGAGGGGGCTGATTCCGGTATTGTTTCAAAATTTGCAGGGGTGGAGGAACAGATTTCCGATCCGGAGTCGATACTGAATTATTACAGGAGGGCATTGCGGCTGAGGAATGAGAATCCCGAGATAGCAAGGGGTTATGTGACTGTTGTGCCTGAGCTTACCGCGGAAAATGCGGCAGTTATTGTAAAGACATGGAATGAGAGCCGGATAGCGGTGGCCTTTAACACATCAAAGGAAGAGATCGTGATCGATGTGTCGGGTGCGGAGACTGTATCAAAGATGGAATTGTACGGATATCTTACTGTTGAAAGCACCGGAAAGGTTACTCTTGAAGACGGCAGGCTGACGCTGCCTGCGGGAGCTGTTGCGGTATTGAGATAGATTATTTAAAGACAGGAGATGGCTTGTCAGAATAAGTCATCTCCTGCGGAGGAGTGCTTTATAAGAAAACGCACTTGAAAGCCCATCTCGTCGCAGAGCTGTGTTATTATGGCTTCGGCCTCCTCAATCGCCGATTCGTTTACGCAGATAACACAAAGTCCCTTCTTTCTTGAGAAAATAGACTGCTTTTGCCATTTTATAAAATAGGAGATCCTGTGGTTCAAAAGGGCTTTTTCTATGGCTGCCTTGCTTTCCTCGTCCGGAACCTCGCAAAGTTCGTATTCATTATTTACTTTTAATTCGGTATATAGTGTTTGCATAGTGTAGATTCTACCACTTACCTGCGGATATATGCAATAGGTACTTTCTATGAATTTTACTTTTCATATAGTATTTTTTTTGGTATAATGTAAACTATCTATGGACTTTGGGGGAGAATGAGGAATGATATGGATTACGGAAAACGAGGAATAAAGAACAAAGCAAAGGATATAAATGCTTACGGAAGTAAGATAACAAGGAAGTTCAGCCAGCTTGTCGTAAAGCTTGCGATAGGCGCGATAGCTTTCCTTATTGTATGTCTCGTGGCGGGCGGCATCGGTTTATTTAAAAGCATTATCGCAAATACGCCAGTTATAAATGTTGATACCATGATAGCCGTAGGACAGGCATCAATGGTTTTTGACGCGGCCGGAAACGAGATCGACCAGTATGTAAGCATGAATTCCAACCGTATAGAGGTCGATTGGGACGAGATAAGCCCCTATCTCCGGGATGCCTTTGTCGCCGCGGAGGATGAGCGCTTTTACCAGCACAACGGTATTGACTACAGGGCTATTATCCGTTCGGGCTATCAGTTTATAAAAACAGGGGGACAGGAGACACAGGGTGCAAGTACGATAACCCAGCAGCTCCTTAAGAACACCATCTTCACCGATTGGATGGAAGAGGGCGATAACATGGTCCGCAAGATAAAGCGTAAGCTTCAGGAGCAGTATCTTGCGATCGAAGTAACGAAAAAGACAGAGAAAGAGGAAGTCCTCTTAAGGTATATGAACGCCGTAAACTGCGGACAGAACACCCTCGGCGTAGAGTCTGCTTCCCAGAGATATTTCGGAAAGTCGGCGATCGATCTTACGCTCTCGGAGTCTGCGGTCATCGCAAGTATTACCCAGAACCCTTCGGGATATAACCCTATCACGCACCCCGAGAAAAATGTCCTGAGACGCGAGTCCACTCTTAAGACTATGAAGCGTATCGGCTTTATAACAGAGGAAGAGTATGACGAGGCGATGGCGGATACGGAGGATGTTTATGAAAGAATAGGCTTCCATAACACGCAGCTTCTCCAGACTGACCTTGGAGTATCCTCGTATTTCTCTGACGCGGTATATGAAGTGGTAAGGGATGACCTTATTGCTGCCGGAAACGACAAAGCGGAGGCAGAGAGACTCTTAAACAGCGGTGGACTTCGTATTTATACAACGATGGATCCGGATATACAGCGGATCATGAACGAGGAGTTCCAGAATCCGGATAATTATTCCAGTGAGGTACACTGGTATCTTAACTATGCCCTTACGATAACGGACGATGATGGCGAGCAGCACAACTACAGTAAGGAAATGATGACCAAGTGGTTCAAGGAAGTGCAGGGTCAGACCAATTTCAACCTTATCTTCGATGATCAGGAATCCGCATATGCGGCAGCCGATCTTTACCGCGAGGCAATGTACGCGGAATTAGGGGTTGAGGAAACGGACGACAATCTCCTTGAGGCGATAACGCTTACCCCTCAGCCACAGGTTGCCATGGCGATCGAGGATCCGCATACGGGATATGTGGTTGCCATGGTCGGAGGCCGTGGAGCGAAAGAAGGGCGTCGTACCCTTAACCGTGCCACGGACGCATTAAGATCCCCGGGTTCCACCTTCAAGGTGCTGGGATCCTTCGCACCGGCAGTTGACGCGGGAAGGAAATCCCTTGCCTCGACATACAATGACCTCCCGTTTAACTACACGGGAGGAAGAGCCGTAAAGAACTGGTATACCGGATACGGAACATATGGGACGATCTGCTCCATAAGACAGGCGATTGTCTGGTCGCTGAACATAATCGCGGTCAAGAACCTTACGGTCGTAGGACCGCAGCTCGCGTACAACTATTGCGCACAGCTCGGATTTACCTCTCTTACGGACGGAGTTGTTATCAACGGAGAGATATACGGAGATGTAAACCAGACCCTCGCGCTCGGAGGACTTACCTACGGTGTATCGCCCTATGAGTTAAACGCGGCGTACTGCTCCCTCGCCAATGGCGGTGTGTATGTAAAGCCAAGACTTTATACGAAGGTAACGGATGCCGACGGAAATATAATACTTGATAATACCATACCCGAGGAGAGAAGAGTGTTCAGAGAGAGCACAGCTTACCTTATGACCGATGCCATGAGAGAGGTTGTAACAAGGGGAACCGGTACTGCTGCGGCGTTCTCGGGAATGAACATAGCAGGAAAGACCGGAACATCCTCCAAGAATAAGGACTTCTGGTTTGTCGGATATACTCCGTACTATTCTGCGGCGACATGGACCGGGTATGATAACGCGATAGAGATGAGCACATCTTCCGCAAACAGAGAGCAGGATATCTCCAAGAAGATGTGGAAGGCAATAATGTCCAGAGTCCATGAGAATCTTGAAAATCAAGCCTTTGAGAGACCTGACAGTGTTGTTGATGTGGAAATCTGCTCCAAGTCAGGACTTCTTGCCACCGATCTTTGCAGACAGTTTGGCTGTGCTGTTAAGGAAATGTTTGATAAGGATTTTGTTCCGGAGGAAAGCTGTAACCTTCACTATTCGGGAGCTGTCTGCGTGTATTCGAACCGTGTTGCAACGCCGCAGTGTCCTTTTGTTACGGAGAGGGTAATAGAGCTTCCGCTTCCCGAGGAGGAGGCTCTCATCGAGGGATCGACACAGATAATCCAGGATGAAAACGGCAATGATGTTTATGTTCAGCCGATCACATCCGTTTACTGCATGCACAATGAGGAATTCTTTGCAGATCCCAACTATGAGCAGGTACTCCAGAACCAGCAGTGGGAGATGGAGGCTGCGGCAGCCGCTGCTGCAGCTGCTGCGGCACAAGGGGAATAGCCTATGCCCGAAGATTTCTGTGTGCTTTTGGAAGGCGGAAGCGGAGAATACGAGGAAAAAAAATCAAGATTCATAGCAACCCTCCGCCCGGTTAAGAACGAGGAAGAGGCTAACGCTTTCATCGCCGAGATGAAGAAAAAGTACTGGGATGCCAGACATAATTGCAGCGCATATATAATCGGTAAAAGAGGAGAACTTACAAGGTGCTCGGACGACGGCGAGCCCTCGGGAACCGCAGGAAGGCCGATGCTGGAGGTTCTTTCGGGAAGCGGCGTAAAAAATGCCGCGGTTGTTGTTACGAGGTATTTCGGAGGGACTCTTTTGGGAACAGGAGGACTCGTAAGAGCTTATACGACAGCGGTTAAGGAGGCTCTTGCGGGGGCAAAGTTAGGGAGAGTCGCCGAAGGAATCGAAATCGAGGTAATAGCCGATTATAATGATATAGGAAAGATACAGTATATCCTTGAAAAAAAGGGTATAAAACCGGAGAAGACGGATTACGGAGCGGATGTAAGCCTGTATCTGCGGGTAAGGATAAGTGAGGCTGAGTCTCTGGAAAAGGAGCTTACAGAGGCTACCGCCGGTAGATGCCTCATAACGCGGGGAGATCCGTGTGAAATAATAATTGAACTCTGCCAGTCCTAACGGAGAGAATGAACAATGGAAGAGCTGAATTTCATAGAAGAGATCAAGGAACTTCTTGAGACAAAGCAGTATACCAAGCTTCGCCAGTTCCTTTCCGAGCTGAATGATGCCGATATTGCCGCGTATATGGAGGAACTTGACGGACAGGAGCTGCTTAAGTGCTTCAGGATACTTCCGAAGGATCTTGCAGCTGATGTATTCTCCTATTTTGATGTAGACAACCAGCAGATGATAATAACATCCCTTTCGGAGCGCGATGCCGCCAACATCATCGACAATCTGATGGCGGACGATGCGGTTGACCTTCTGGAGGAGATGCCTGCGAATATAGTAAAAAAGCTTCTGGCGAATGCGAGCCCCGAGGCGAGAAGGGATATCAACCACCTTCTTCGCTATCCGGAGGATTCCGCCGGAAGCATAATGACGGTCGAGTATGTTGACCTCAAGGAGAGCCTTACCGTAAACGAGGCAATCGAGAGGATAAAAAAGGTCGGGATCGATTCGGAAACGATTAATATATGTTATGTCCTCGACCCGCAGAGAAAGCTTATCGGAACTGTGGCCTTAAGATACCTGCTTCTTTCGGAGGGAGACGAGATAATCGGCGATATCATGCACGAGAATGTTATCTCCCTTACCACACTTATGGACCAGGAGGAGGTTGCAAGGCAGTTCCAGAAATACGACTTTACCGCGATGCCTGTTGTGGACAATGAAAACAGACTTGTCGGGATCATAACCGTCGATGATGTTGTGGATATTCTCCAGGAAGAGACCACGGAGGATATGGAAAAGATGGCGGCTATTTTACCTACCGATAAGCCGTACATGAAGACCACGGTGTTTGATACATACAAAAAGCGTATCCCGTGGCTGCTGCTTCTCATGGTTTCCGCGACCTTTACCGGAGCGATAATAAGCTCCTTTGAGGAGGCGCTCAGCGTGTATGCCGCGCTTATTGCCTATATTCCGATGCTTATGGATACCGGAGGCAACGCCGGAGGACAGGCAAGCGTTACGATAATCCGTGGACTTTCCCTTGGCGAGATCGAGTACAGGGATATTCCGAGGGTTATCTGGAAAGAGGTAAGAGTTGCTGTATTTTGCGGACTTTCCCTTGCGGTGGCAAATTTTGCAAAGCTGATGCTTTTTGACAGGGTAGGGATACTTGTTGCGCTTACGGTTTGCCTTACGCTCGTGTTTGCCGTACTTGTTGCCATGCTGGTCGGATGTCTTCTTCCTATCGGGGCAAAGCGGATCGGGTTTGACCCTGCGGTAATGGCGAGCCCGTTTATCACAACCATTGTGGACGCCCTATCGCTGCTTTTGTATTTCAGGATAGCGACGCTTATACTTGGAATAGGAGGGTAGAAGTGCCCGGAAAGCCTTTATTTTACCGGGATAGAGCGGGAGAAACAGATTGATAAAAAATTCTTTTCGTAAGAAGGTTTACATAATTTCAAAAGGAAGGTAGAAAAAATGAGGTATTTATTTGAAGCGGAATTGCAGAAAAAAGACAATGGATTTGCAATCAATGTTCCCTTTAATGTGTGGGAGGTGGTAAAGCACCGCGACGCATTTAAGGCGGAGATCGTTATCGAGAACGAGATCATTCCCTGTGATCTTAACCCGATCGAGAAGGGCAGATACGAGATATTCTTTGCTCCGGAGAACGGGCTTGAGCTTAAGGAGGCAACGCCCTATGAGGTGCTTCTCCATGTACACGGGTCTCTTGCGCCAATCGACGGAGAGAGCCCTTACAGCATAGAAAACCCGATACGAAAGATCGACGGTATCGATATTCAGGTACAGAACGGAGATGGTCTCTGCGGTCAGACCTGTGTTGCGATGCTTGCGGGAGTAAGTATTCAGGATGTCTGCGATGTGATGAACTGCAGAGAGTGGCAGGCTACCATGGGCAAGCTTATTTCGGCTCTTAACTACTACGGGATCGACCATTCGGATATCATAATGTATTCCAATGAGAATGAGGATGTAAAGCTTCCCAAGTGCGCGCTTATGATAGAGAAGCTTGGAAGGTTCGGTCATTATCTTGTGGCGTACGACGGAAAATTCTACGATCCGAACAAGGGAATCATGGACGAGTACGATTTCTCAAAGCTTATCGGATATCTTGAGATCAAATGTCTATGATGAATGAAAAAGAAGAGGGATATTCCGCCCGGAAAACAATAATCAAAAGCATTATAATAGGACTTGTGTCGTTTATTGCGGCACAGGTCTTATTTGGTTTTGTTATGTATGCTTCCACATTGGTACCACAGGAAGCCATAAGAGCAAATATGGAAAAAAGCGCGGATCGTATCTGTGAGAATCCTCCTTTCTATGTAATGATGAGAGGTCTTATGCCGACTATGATCGACGGATATGCGGATGCGATAACGCTGAACATAGCATGGAATCTTGACGGAGAAGATCATCTCAGGGATTCTCTTATGTGTGAATTTCTGACTTCCGACAGTATAAATCAGACCTTTAATTTCGGATCCGCCGTGAAGGGAGATATAGATGAATCGCATTATATAAAGCAGTATTTAAGGTACTGGCACGGATCGTCAGCGCTTATGAGATTCATGCATCTGTTCATGTCGGTCAAAGAAGTATACATAACCAATGGATTTATAATAGCAATCCTTACGGTGCTGAACATCCTTGTTTTTATCCGAAATAAGATCTACGACTGCGCGATAGCCTTTTCTGTGGGTCTTATCGCGTCAAACACGCTTTTTGTACCGCTCTGCCTGGAATACACATGGGTATATATAGTAATGCTTACGGTAAATCTTCTGGTGAGCCTTGTCCTTACATCGGGCGGGGAGACAAAGAATATCGGGAAAAAAACGTCTCTTTGCATTTACATCATTTTTCTTGGAGCGATGACGGTGAATTTTCTTGATTTTCTTACCGCGGAAACGCTGACACTTACGGTTCCTCTGCTTATCATGTCAAGGATCGTGAGAGAAAAGAAGGTATATATATTACCGCTTGCAGGTACCGTATCATGGGGAGCCGGGTATGCGGGAACCTGGGTATCCAAATGGATCATTTCATCGATCGTACTTAAGGAAAACGTTCTTCCCTATATAACGGAACATATTTCGGAAAGACTCGGAGGAGAGGTTTACGGTGATCCGGTTTCACAGGCAGGTCAGATCTTTGGTGCGATAGGAAGGAATATCATAAACCTGTTCCCTATAGGATACGGCGCACCCGGAATAGCAGGGTTCATAGTTATCGCGATCTTTTTGTCATACTATGTTTTTGTTTACAGGAAAAAAGGTGCGGATCCCGGAAAGATCATTGTTTACGCGGCCATTGGGCTGATACCTTATATCAGATATATCGTCCTTCACAATCACTCTTATATACACCGTTTCTTTACATGCAGGGCGCAGATGGCAACTGTAATGGCGGTGCTGCTGACGGTTTTCGAAGTGACGGAGATAAAAGGAGCACATAAGAATATAAAGATTGGTTCACAAAAATCTCGAAAAGCGAGAAAATAGACGAAATTTATGGTACACTATTATTAATTTTTCCCGGATATAAAGGAGGGCATGAAAATTGGATATAAGTATAATAATGCCCTGCCTGAATGAAGAAAATACGGTGGGAAGATGCGTAGGATCCGCACAACGGGTCATAGCCGTAATGGGCCTTGAGGGTGAAGTGATCGTTGTCGACAACGGCTCTTCGGATCGTTCGGCAAGTATCGCAAGAGACAGCGGCGCCCGCGTCATAGAGGAAATAAGGCCGGGATACGGTATGGCTCTGCGTAAGGGTATAAAGTCCGCGAAGGGAAATGTACTGATATTGATAGACGCGGATACGACCTATGATTTTGCAGATATTCCGAGAATATATCGTCCGCTTTCGGATGATAAAGCCGATCTGGTGATAGGGGATCGCTTTTCCGGGGGGATTAGAAAAGGCGCAATGCCTCTCACACACAGACTTGGAGTCGGAGTACTTTCGTTTTTGGGAAGAATGAGAACGGGAAGCGGCATCAGGGATTTTCACTGTGGCCTGAGGGGAATCACAAAAAGAGCAGTCGAGGGGCTCGGATTCAGGACGACGGGAATGGAATTTGCAACGGAGATGATCGTCGAAGCCTCCGCGCAAAAACTAAGGATAGTACAGGTTCCGGTATCGCTTGACAGATGCGTGTACAAAAGAGATTCAAAGCTGAGAACCATCCGTGACGGATTCAGACATCTGTTTTATCTGATCGGATTTGTAGCTTCAGGGTGACGATCAGATCAAAAAGAAGTACAATGCAGATCAGGAGATACGCATCATTAAGATTTGTTCCTTCCGATGATGATATCTTGATTTCTGACGCGTTTTGATATACGATATTATATGTTGTGGTCTGTTGATCGATCAGTACAAAATATTGCCTTAAAAAATGTATTTTATGAGACATGAAAGAAGGTTTTCAGGATGAAAAAAAGAGATACTGTCAGGAGAAGAAGGAAATCATTTTTTGCAGTGCTCGCAGCAATGCTTATGGTGATAAATCTGTTGCCGATGAATGCGTTTGCCACGACTTATATTTTGGGTGACAATATAACTGTAAACAGTAATCAGCTTATATGTCCCGGAGATAGTGTGCAATTTACCTCATCAGGTAATGTAATTATAGATGGTGGTAATCCCGTTTATAAGGGTGATGGAGATAAATATGAAAATGCCGATACCAGCGGCAAATATTATATTGGAACTAAAGAATCGGGCGCTAATAATTTACTTCTGTCGTCTGTATACAAAGTCAACTTTGATACCGACGGAGGAAGCGCAGCTCCGGCAGATCAGTATATTGCTAAAAACAGTCTTGTGACCGAACCTGCAGCAGATCCCACAAAGGATAACTTCACATTTGACAAATGGATGCTTTCCGGCCAGGACGGGGAAGGCAACCCAACTTATTCCGACTGGGATTTTGCCACTGATACTGTTCAGAACTCAACAACATTTGTTGCAAAATGGCTTCCGAATTATACCGTCGCTTACGATCCAAACGGCGGAACAGGAACAATGAACAACCAGGCACGCGTATTTGACGATGGTGCTTTACTTACTGCCAATGCGTTCACCCGCACCGGATATACCTTTAACGGATGGAATACGGCGGCAAACGGAAGCGGCACCGCATATGTAGATTCTGCGGCCGGAAATCTTTCGAGCACAGCAGGTGACACGGTAACTCTGTATGCGCAGTGGACTCCGATAAATTACACGATCACCTTTGATCCGGACGGCGGAAGTGCAGTGGCGGCTCAGGTGAAAGCGTACGGCAGCAAGGCCGTAAAGCCTGCAGATCCCACAAAGGAAGGCTATACCTTTGACAAGTGGGTAACAAAGACGGCAGGAAATGCCACAGCAAACGACCCGTCTAATTTGGTAGAGACCGAGTGGAATTTTGACACCGACACGGTAACCGGGGATGTTATTCTCTACGCGAAGTGGACAAAAAATCAGGCAGAGGAAACAGTTAACTATAAAGTGACCTTTGATACCGACGGCGGAAGTGCGGTAGCTGCTCAGACGGTTACGTCAGGCGCAAAGGCATTAAAGCCCGCAGATCCCACAAAGGAAGGCTATACCTTTGACAAGTGGGTAACAAAGACTGCAGGAAACGGTGTAGCAAACGACCCGTCTAATGTGGTAGAGACCGAGTGGAATTTTGATACCGACACGGTAAATGCTGATGTTACGCTTTATGCGAAGTGGACAGAGAACCAGGCAGAGGAAACGGTCAGCTATACAGTAACCTTTGACGCAAATGGCGGAAGTGCGGTAGAAGCTCAGACGGTTGAAGCCGGCGGAAAGGCGGTTAAGCCTGCTGATCCTGCCAGAGCGGGTTATATCTTTGGCGGATGGTATCTGGTTGCACAGGATGGATCGGAAAATGCTTACGATTTTGATTCGGCTGTTAATTCCGATATCACCCTCAAGGCAAAATACACCTTTAACAAGGACAGCCTTGACGACAGCATTTCCCAATTAGATATAAACGAGGGCTATACTGATTTTACCGATGATCTGAAGGGTGCGGGATTTGACACGGAAGACAAGGTAAGAAATTCAATGTATAGGGTAGTAGCCGAAGAGCTTGACATTGATACTGATAAGGACGAGGCTGAACTTCTGATCGGAAGCAAGCTGTATGATGTGGATTTTCTTGTGTCCTTCGATGACGGAAAGACCTGGGAGATAGTTACGGCTGAGACCTTCCCCGAGGATGGTCTCTGGGTTGAGATGGATTACCCTGAGGGAACCGATGCGAAAACAAACAATTTCCTTGTAGCGCATATGTTTACACATAATATGCGAGGACACAAGGCGGGTGAGACCGAAACCATGGTTCCGGAGAAGAACGAAAAGGGTATCAGGTTTAAGGTATCATCTCTTTCACCTGTGCTTGTAACATGGTCTCTTGCTGCTACAGGGGTTACCGTAACTCCTAAGGATAGCACGCTGACGGCAAAAGGAGAGACAGTACAGCTTACCGCGACTGTTGTACCCGCAGGGGCAATCGACAAGTCTGTTACATGGAGCAGCTCGGATACATCCGTAGCAACTGTGGATGCAAACGGAAAAGTTACTGCCGTAGCTGAAGGAAACTGTATTATCACGGCAACGACAAACGATGGCGGAAATACCGATACGGCAAATGTGACCGTGAAATTCGCTTCGCAGACCAACACCTCATCCGACAATACATCAAACAATACATCTTCGGATAATACTTCGGGCAATTCGGCACTGTCACGTGCGCCTAAAACGGGAGGAGATTACATCATGATCTATGTGATGATCATCTGCCTTGTTGCAGGCGTCGGAGCAGCAGGATACGGTATCTATGCCAGAAGGAAAAGATAAGAGGCTGTCTTGAAGGAAATATTGATAAGGATTATTAAATATATAAACTCCGAAAAGAAGTGGCTTTTGCCGCTTCTTTTTGGGATTGTGCTTCTTTTGGCAGGAACGGGTATCTTTCTGGGGGTACTGATAGAAAACGGAAAAAGTGCGGCTAAATACGAGGAACTGGCGGATGCATCCCGGGCAGAGGAGTTTCCGATGCTTCACGCCGAACCGATAGAGGGGAAGGCATCACCATTGGGCGAACAGGAAACTTCCGAAGAGAACGGTTCAGACAGCCCGGATGCCGGTAATGCTAATGCCGTTTCGAATGTCTGTACGGATCATGCAGATGACAGGGATTACTCATCCGGCAAAACGAAACGGGAGCTGGAAGAGGAATTATACGAACTTACCGGAGTTGAACTGTCTGAACTGGTTGAAGAGTATCCTGAGACGGTCGGGTGGATTTATTTTGAAGATGATGACCTATCCTATCCGATAATGCAGGCGGAAGATAATGAAAAGTATCTCGTTAAAGCCTACGATGGAAGCAGCAGTAAGGCGGGGGCGATATTCCTTGACTGTGAATCAACGCCTGATCTTTCCGATCCACATTCCCTGATCTATGGGCATAATATGGCCGATACCACAATGTTCGGGAAGCTTCACAGATATTTTAATGATGAGAGCTACTATGAAAACCACAGGTTTTTCCGGATCTATACGGGGGATGACTGCTTCAGATACGAGATCTTCGCATTCGGAGAAGTTGAGGACTCAAGCATAGTGTTCTGGACCTTCGGACCACTTGAAAGGATACCTGAAGAGCTGATGACAAAGATCGGGGAATTCTCGAAGACAGATCACCTTATGCCGGAAAAGGACGATCATATAGTCACGCTTTCCACCTGTACGGCTCTTGGCAGTATGCGTGTTATCGTCTGTGCGGTCCGTATTCCGTGGAACTCGCAGGGTAACTGAAGTAAATGATAAAAATTATAAAACATAAATAAACCGCTTTACAAAATCTGTAGGGTGGTTTATATTATGGTTTAGTGATTAGCACTCATATAAAACGAGTGCTAACAGGATAAAAATATACATTTCACCAGAAATTAATGTAACTTAAAGGAGGCATGTATCATGAAGTTAGAACCTTTGGGAGACAGAGTTGTTCTTAAACAGCTCATAGCTGAGGAGACTACAAAATCGGGAATTGTTCTCCCCGGACAGAATAAGGAAAAGCCCCAGCAGGCGGAAGTTATTGCGGTAGGTCCCGGCGGAATGGTTGACGGGAAAGAGATAGCAATGCAGGTTAAGGTTGGAGATCAGGTAATCTACTCCAAGTATTCGGGAACCGAAGTTAAGCTTGATGATGATGAATATATCATCGTAAAACAGAGTGATATCCTTGCTGTTATAAAATAATTACCGGCTGTTTTTGGTGCACATACAGAGTGATCATAAAACAGTTTAATTATTCAGGTACACAGACGAAGGAGTAACCGGAAACAGGATTTATTCCGGACCAATTTTAAGAAAAAATGACTAAGGAGATGACCTATCATGGCAAAGGAAATTAAGTACGGCGCAGACGCGCGTGCAGCTTTGGAGGCAGGTGTTAACAAGCTTGCCGATACAGTAAGTGTTACCCTTGGACCCAAGGGAAGAAATGTTGTGCTTGATAAGAGCTACGGAGCACCTCTTATCACAAACGACGGTGTTACCATCGCAAAGGAGATTGAGCTTGCAGACGGCTTTGAAAATATGGGAGCCCAGCTTGTAAAAGAAGTTGCTACCAAGACAAATGATGTAGCGGGTGACGGAACAACAACAGCTACCGTTCTTGCACAGGCAATGATCAACGCAGGTATGAAGAACCTTGCGGCAGGTGCAAATCCCATCATCTTAAGAAAGGGTATGAAAAAGGCTACCGATGCTGCAGTTGAGGCAATCAAGGAGATGAGCCAGCCTGTAGACGGAAAGAACCACATCGCCCGTGTTGCCGCTATCTCGGCAGGAGACGAGGAGGTTGGACAGCTTGTTGCGGATGCAATGGAGAAGGTTTCCGGCGATGGAGTTATTACCATCGAGGAATCAAAGACCATGCAGACCGAGCTTGATCTTGTAGAAGGTATGCAGTTTGACCGCGGATACATTTCCGCATATATGGCTACTGATATGGACAAGATGGAGGCTAATCTCGAGGATCCTCTTATCCTTATAACGGACAAGAAGATTTCCAATATCCAGGAGATCCTTCCTCTTCTTGAGCAGATCGTTCAGTCGGGCAAGAAGCTTCTTATTATCGCCGAGGATGTTGAGGGTGAGGCTCTTACAACCCTTATCGTAAACAAGCTCCGCGGAACCTTCAATGTTGTTGCTGTCAAGGCTCCCGGCTATGGCGACAGAAGAAAGGCAATGCTCGAGGATATCGCAATCCTTACCGGCGGTACCGTTATCAGCTCAGAGCTTGGACTTGAGCTTAAGGATGCCACTCTTGAGCAGCTTGGACATG